>NZ_LDOV01000030.1 GCF_001029435.1 Photobacterium aphoticum
GAGAGATGGCTGAGTGGTTGAAAGCACCGGTCTTGAAAACCGGCATACGTTAATAGCGTATCTAGGGTTCAAATCCCTATCTCTCCGCCACATTCTAGAAATCGGGTTCAACCGGGTTTCATACAGAATTGGAGCGGTAGTTCAGTTGGTTAGAATACCGGCCTGTCACGCCGGGGGTCGCGGGTTCGAGTCCCGTCCGCTCCGCCAACACAACGAAGCCTTCGTCGAAAGACGAAGGCTTTTTTGTATGTGCTGAATTTAAACTCGCCTTGCACTCCGACGCACACGCTATATTCGATTTTATCGAATTGTGATGTTGAAATGATGATTGAAAAGTAGAAGGTGATATATGGAATGATTCTATATTTGTTTTTGCAATCCCACCGATACCTTTCAATATCAATAAGTTAGCCTTGGTACTATTATGCGCTCATGAGAATATGTAGCATTGTAAAGTAGATGGATTCTATATATTAAGTTGTTATCCTTATTCGAATATATTGGAGATCTAAAATTGAATATAATATTAGCTTTTGCTCTGCTTTTTACCTCTCAAGTGGTATCAGCGCAATGTTTTGAATCAACGATCCAGAGTCCTTCTCCTTTCATGGGAAATAACGAGGAAGTTTTCAAGCTTGCTGATGGTAGCTTATGGGAGGTTAAGTACGAATATGAGTACTTATATGAGTATTATCCGAGTGTAACGGTATGCCCGAATGAGAGTTTCATGATAATTGGTGGAAAAAAGCTAAACATCGCATCTCTTGGGAATGAACAAGTTAGTTCCAATCAAGTGCCTAGTTCTCAATATATTGAGAGCTACGTTGACGGGGAGTTTAGTGGATTTGAGGGAGAGACTGTGCTCAAATTAGCTAATGGTCAAATATGGCAGCAATCAGAATATTGGTATCATTACCATTATTCATACTCACCAAAAGTTATTGTTTTTCAGAGCAATGGTCAGTACAAAATTCAGGTTGAAGGTATAGAAAAAAGTGTTGGTGTTACGCGTATAAAATAAGCATAACAAATGACTATGGCGTCAATAGCTAATTTCTGGCTATGTTTTCGTTCCACATGACGCCATATCGAAGCATCGAATTTAAGATCACAACCATCTTCCTTACATACGCAATAATGGCGACTTTTTTCGGTTTCCCAGCATCTAAAAGTCGCTGGTAAGTAGCTTTAAAAACAGGGTTACACTGCATCTCAGACATCATAGCCATGTAGAGAACGGTGCGTACTTGCTATCTTCGATTGGCCATTTGGCTTGGCTTTGTCGTGCAAAAAATTGATGGATATCGCCATGTCATAGCATAGAGTTCAAAAATATGGATGAAGAGGTTCGAGGGCAGGGGGAAAGGGAGAGAAAAATAATGTCTGAAGCAAGACTGCTGTTAATGGATTTTATCATGGGTGTCATTGTAAAAGTTCTTTGAATGTATAGAAAATTGCAGATAAAACTATATAATCCCTCCGCCTCGAAATGCAAGCGGTTGTTTGCTGCAAAAAAATGTAAAAGAACAAGAACTGTGAGACAAGAAACCAGCGCAAGGCCAACAAACTGCGTTGCAGCATCTCAAAAAAGACATTATTGAAGGTATTAGGGGGCTTTATACACCGCAGCAAGAAAATTATGGGGGAAGTGTAAAAACGCAAATAATTAACTGTTTATATTAACTTGAACGAAACGTAAAAATAATCGAATAGAAAGTAAAAATATGAAAGCAAAAATATCAATTGCGGCCATCACCGTTGTATCTCTTTTTGGCTGTCAAACGACTGGTAACCAATACCCATCATTAACACTAAAGGAAGCAAACAGCTTCATTGAGTCCGTAAATATCCAGCCATATCATGTGCAACCAGAGATAGAGCAAGTATGGATTCAACCAGTAAATAAGACTGAAGCATGTCTGCTAGAAACTTCCCCACAGTTTAAAGCAGAGGCAAATGCTCGTGCCGTCTGGGATGGAGCTTGTAAAAATGGTTATGCTGATGGGTTTGGCCGTGATATAACAATTTCTGATTATTCTCATGTTGAAGAAATCACGACTTACCAGAATGGCTCTACTTTGAATCAATACTCAGTCATGCGTGATTACGTGAATAACCTTACCGTTAGACGTTTTAAAAATGATCTAAATAAATATGTTGGTTCGATTGAGTTCATAACGGACAGTTCCACAAATTTCAACGTTCTAATTCGGACTGGAGTTTTCGATGAAAAAACAGGGAATTATCGCTATGTTGAAAGTTCTCCTTTCAATCCTATTGTTAGCTACGTAAACAGGGTTGATGGCAAAGTTTCCTATATCTTTAACGATATGACCAATCAGATTGGTGAAGTTAAATCATCAACATTTACACAAAACTCGCTAACAGGGCAATATGGGGGCATCATTCGCTTTGTAATGAAAAATGGATATGTACAGAGCGAAAAAATAAATCAGAGTGGCAATCAAATTGTCAACGTTCCTGGACAATTTTGGAAAGATATTGACAGTGAACTTGAAAAAATAACACCTGCTATTTCAGAAGGTAACAATGCATACAATAATGCATTGACCCTAGAAACCAAATATAAGCATAAGGTTTGTAATAGCGATAATCCAATAATTCCAAGAGGTATTACGTACGATGAGTACACAGCAATGTGTTACTATGACTTGAAATTTACTGAAAAGTATAAAAGTACGATGGAAGCGGTAAGTAATAAATACAATGCAGATTTAAATAAATATCAAAGTGAGCAGTACAAACAACAAGAACTAGCTATTAAGAGACGCGAAGCTGAAGCTGCTGAGTCACGAGCAGCGGCTGCACATAAGCAATCTGCTGCTGCGGGATCATCTGGCTTTAACAATACTGTTCAGTGTTACAAGATGGGGCAATTTCTAAATAAAGAGATAAAGACATTTAACGGTATGATTTGTCCAATTGGATGGCTTCAATATAGTGGTTGGTAGAATCAAACAGATGATCTGTTTGAAGTACTGACAATGAAAGCTAAAAACTAGTTATCACCGACGCTCCCTGTAAGAAACTAGGATGTATAGATATAAGCAATTATGCAGCCAAAACTGGTACAAAATAACCAAAAAACACCCACACTTTTGTATTCTTCAGCTCTATATTCTAGGTTTTCTTTATCATGGATGAACCAGGGAGCCTGCAAGCATGCCAATGGCAAGGAAAACACAAGTTAGCTTGACCGACACACCGTATTACCATTGTGTATCGTGTTGTGTGAGAAGAACCTTTCTATGCGGTAAAGGACACATGTTGCGTGAGTACTATCACCATATTGACCAGCAACGAACTCAAGGGGTAAGCGCCAGTCGACGGCTGTTAAGTGTGGCCTGACAAATCACAGTAACGGTTGTACCTTCGACTGGCTATTTGGCTAGGCTTTGTCGTGCAAGAAATTGATGGAAATCGCCATGTAATAGCACTGAGTTCAAAAATAGGGATGAAGAGGTTCGAGGGCAGGGGGGAAGGTTGAGAAAAAATGTCTGAAGCAAGACAGCTGTTAATGGTTTTTATCATGGGTGTCATCATAAAAATTCGACATTGTTTTTTTTGGTTACGGTGTTATGCGTTAAGTTGGTAGTAGCGTTGGCTGCCCCTTAAACGGGCGCAATATTCACAAGGAAGCATCTATGTACAACGTTGAAAAATGCCAGTACCCAGAAATAGTGACAGATGATTTCTTTAAATACACATCAAAAAGAGTATCAGGGTTTGCTGGTCTGCAAATCCGAGATGGTGCTTGTGGTGGACGATCAAGCTCTAAAAAATCTGATGGTACGGTTCACTTTTGTTGCGATAAAGATTTAGAAACAGAAGTGTTTTTCGATGTGATTAAATGGGTTGAGCAAAATGCTCAAGATATTTTAGATCTTTCCCTTGCTTCTTTTGAGGAAGTGTATTGGGAAATGCGCGATTTGATTATCGAAAGCCTCATTGATGAGCATCCTGATGATGTGGTTCCTTCTATTTCAGGGTACAAAGATCTCAAAGCGCTTTGCGGTGTTGTTGCTGTTCATATAAAAGGAAGTGGTACAACAACAAAACCACGTTTTGGAATTGAGTTTGGTTGTAACTGGGAAGACGAGCACGGGGCTGGAGTGAGTTTCAATGGGTTGGACATAATTGAAAGTGGTTATGCTTCTGACGCGTTTGACTTTGAGTAAGCAAAGTTAAGTGCAATATGATTGGTCCTGTCAGTGGGCATGTAAGCCATGCAGATGCTTTGGGTGATCCCAGTTTGGAAGAGGTGATGTATCCGGCTTAATCTGTTAGGCAGATATCGCTTTATTATCTATTAACCCATTTTATTATTGTTTTTGATTATAGAGAGGGTTTAATAAATAACCTTTTTAATTGCATATATCTGCGGTTGCTTGATGTGGGAAATATAAAATAGGAATGATATTAACTCCCATTTAATTGATTTTATTTTTGATCGGTACGCCAGATAATTCCTTTTGTTGAAGTTAGTAAAAAAAATAAAAATAAACAAGACACCCACACTTTTGTACTTTGCTGCCCTGTGTTCTAGGCTTTCTTTATCATGGATGAATCAGGGAGCCTGCAAGCATGCCAAGGGCTAGAAAAACACAAGTCAGCTTGACCGACACACCGTATTACCATTGTGTATCACGTTGTGTGAGAAGAACCTTTCTATGCGGTAAAGATCCGTTAACGGGGCAGAATTTTGAACACCGACGGGCATGGGTGGAGCAGCGATTGCTGTTTCTTGCCAAGGTGTTTGCGATTGATATTTGTGCTTACGCGGTGATGAGTAATCACACCCATGTGGTACTGCATGTGGATGCTGAACAAGCCAAAACGTGGTCACAGGAAGAGGTGATCACCCGCTGGCATCGGGTGTGTAAGGGCAACTTTCTTTCTAACACCTGGCTGGATGAAAGTCTACGAAGTCAAATGGATAGCGCACAGCTACAGGCGGTCGAGCGTATCGCAGATGACTGGCGGAAACGGCTGTATGACATTAGTTGGTTTATGCGTTTACTTAATGAACCCATTGCGCGCCAAGCCAATAAAGAAGATGGGTGCACCGGACGCTTTTGGGAAGGGCGCTTTAAATCTCAAGCCTTGTTAGATGAAGCGGCACTCGTTGCCTGCATGGCTTACGTTGACCTCAACCCCGTTCGAGCGGGTATCGCGACAACGCCAGAATCCTCAGCCCATACCAGTATTAAAAAGCGCGTCAATGCTGCCAAATCAAGCTATCAACCCAAAAACTTACTGCCTTTTGTGGGAAATCCCCGAGCCAATATGCCTAAAGGCTTACCTTTTGTGTTTACCGACTATTTATTACTTGTCGATGAAACCGGGCGTGCTGTTTGTGATGGAAAACACGGTTACATATCAAAAAATGCATTGAATGTTATTTCTCGTCTTGGCCTGAGTGAAAATAATTGGTTGGAATTAGCCTGCCATTTAGAGCATAACTTCTCTGGTGCAATCGGTAAAGAACGCATGTTGCGTGAGTACCATCACCATATTGGCCAGCAACGAACTCAAGGGGTAAGCGCCAGTCGACGGCTGTTAAGCGTGGCCTGATAAATCACAGTAACGGCTGTATCTTCGACTGGCTATTTGGCTAGGTTTTGTCGTGCGAGAAATTGACGTAAATCGCCATGAAATAGCACTGAGTTCAAAAATATGGATGCAGGAGGTTAATGGAACGAGGGAAAGGCTGAGAAAATAGTGTCTGAAGAAAGGCTGCTTTTAATGGTTTTTATCATGGGTGTCATTGTAAAAATTCAGGCGGCGCGTCCACCTTTTGCGGTGGATGAATCGTTGTTTTTACGCTTGTGTGATGGATGTGGCCTGTGCGCTTCGGCGTGTCCAAGCCAGATCATCACAATGGAGAAAGGCGTCGCGGCGATTGATATCAGTTATGCCGCGTGCGATCTGTGTGGACGGTGTCAGCAAGCGTGCCCTACCTTGGCACTGGCTGAGCAAACGGCGCATACCGGCTTGGTCGCGACCATTGCGAACAGTTGTGAAAATATGTATGGATTTTGCGACAGTTGCGAGAGCAGTTGTCCCTATGGCGCACTGGTATGGCAAGAGGATGCAAAACCGCGTATCGATACAGCACTATGCAAAGGCTGTGGTCAGTGTGCGCAGTCTTGTTATAACAGCATCATCAGTTTTCAATTAATGACCTAATGTAATGAGCTAATCGAATGAGCGATTGTAATGACCTAAAGTCTTTACCTGATTTTTAGGGATGTAGTGTTTATTTTCATTACAGGAATGTTTTTCTTTTTTGCTGGTACTATTTGCTAGTCCCAGTTTCGAGTGTCATTTTTCATCGCTAACATTTGTAAATGTTCAATTATAGATGCTCATAATAAAGCGGTATGCGTGAGCATATTCTGCATGGTCACTGTGAAGGTATAACGGTTATTTTGAAAGTGTAACGGTGACTTTTACGGATTCTTTGTCGTTTTGACTGTGTAGTATCGTTGTTTTTATCACCGATTTTTATTACCTGTCCTCTTCTTTGTCTCTTCTTTGTCTCTTCTTTTTCCCGCTTATTGGCACCTCATTAACTATTCATTTCTTCCGCTGCCGTTCGCAAGAATACGTCTCATTAACGCATAAAAATGCTAAAAACGTATAAAAATACAAAGTTAGATTGACGTTTTATGTGTTTGTCCTTGTTGTTAGCAGGACTAAGATGGCCGACAAGAGTGATATTGACGATCCTGTCAGTTGATATTTTGTGCACTTTCAGAGCGATATTTTTAAAGATTGAGTGATGAAAAATCATCCATCGCGACCTTATTTGAGGTCGTGCGCTGATGTGTGTTTTTTATGAGTGTGAGTGCATGGTAACTCACCGGCGAATTTATTGATGTTCACTATCGTTATGCCGCGATTATTCAATTTATGATTATTCATCCGTATTCAATAAAGGCATGATGGTGAACGGTTTAAATCCACGGTTGCTCATTTAAAACGTCGTCAATGTATTTTCTTTGAATGTGACAGAAATAAGAAAACAAATAAACAAAATGTGTTTGGAGTAGTTATGTGTAAAGACTGTGGCTGTTCGTTGACGGATCATCACCATCAACAAGATCATCATCACGACGTTGTTCATAATCCACAACTGAATGATAAAAAGACGCTGCGTGTCATACATAAAATTCTAGACAAAAACGACGCGGAAGCCGCCCATAACCGCGCCCACTTTGAACAGCATGGGGTGAAGGCATTTAACCTCATGAGTAGCCCGGGCAGCGGCAAAACCACGTTGCTGGAACACCTGCATCAACATACATCATTGCGTTACGCAGTGATTGAAGGTGACTTAGAAACCTCTCGCGATGCCGACCGTTTACAGGCGCAGGGCATTGCGGCTTACCAAATTCAAACCGGCTCCGCTTGTCACTTGGATGCTTTCATGGTGCATGGTGCGTTGCATCACCTGCCGCTGGATAATCTGGATATCTGCTTTGTGGAAAATGTCGGCAACTTGGTGTGTCCGGCCAGCTACGATGTGGGCACCCACAAAAATATCGTGCTGGTCTCGGTACCGGAAGGCGATGACAAAATTGAAAAATACCCGGTGATGTTCCGCCGTGCGGATTTGGTGTTACTGACCAAGTGTGACTTGTTGCCGCATTTCGATTTTAGCCTGGAAGCCGCCCGTGAGCAGGTCGCCAAGCTCAACCCGAATGCAGTTGTGCTTGAGGTGTCGGTGAAGCAGCCTGACACGCTGGCTCCTGTGGTGGCGTGGCTTAACAGCCAGATGCAGTAAGGCGCGCAGTATGTGTTTATCGGTTCCTTCCCAAATTATTGCCATTGATGACGAAACGCTCAGTGTTACCGTCGAATCCTTAGGGGTGCAACGTAAAGTCAGCCGTCACCTCTACATGGAGCCACTTGCCATTGGCGATTATGTGCTGATCCACATTGGTTTTGTGATGAACAAAATCGACAAAGCCGATGCGGAATTAAGCCTCGCGTTGTATCAGGAAATGATCGACAAGCTGGAGGCGGAAAACGGCTCATGTCCACAATGAATGCTCAGTCCAGAGCAAAGCCCATATCCACTATAAAACCGCTGTATGACGGGTTTCGCAACCCAGAGACGGTGCGTTATTTGGCGCAAGTGATCCAGCAGGAAGCGGCGCAGCTCAACGCGCCGTTACACATCATGGAAGTGTGTGGTGGCCATACCCATACCATCATGAAGTTTGGCCTTAAAGGCTTGCTGCCAGACAACATTCAGTTCATTCATGGCCCAGGTTGTCCGGTGTGTGTGATGCCCAAAGAGCGCATCGATCACGCCATCACCTTGGCCCAGCAGCCCAATGTCATTTTGGTGACCTTAGGCGACATGATCCGCGTACCCGGCTCCCGTGGCAGCTTGGCGCAATGCCGTGCTCAAGGCGGCGATGTGCGTCCTCTGTATGATCCGCTGGATGCCTTGAGGATTGCGCAGGAAAACCCGGACAAAACCGTGGTGTTCTTTGCCATTGGCTTTGAAACCTCGACCCCGATGACCGCCGTTTTGCTGCAACAGGCGGAGGCATTAGGCATCGATAACCTGTTATTTCACATCAACCATGTCTTGGTGCCGCCGGCCGTTCATGCAGTGATGGATGATCCGCAAGTGAAGGTGAACGCCTTTATCGGGCCGTCTCATGTGAGTGTGATTCAGGGCGCGAAGATCTATCAACCGCTGGTGGCACAGTATGGCACGCCAGTTGTCGTCGCCGGGTTTGAACCGGTGGATGTGATGGAGTCCGTGTTGCGTCTGGTACGCCAGAAAGTCGCGGGTGAAGCCTCGGTCGATATCCAATACAGCCGCGCCGTCAGTCAAGATGGCAACGTGGCCGCCCAGCAGTGGGTGAATACTTATTTCGAACCTCGCGCCGTTTTTCGCTGGCGTGGGTTAGGCCCCATTCCTCATTCCGCGTTGCAACTGAAACCCTCTTTTTTACACCGAGATGCTGAACGCCATTTTGCCGCGATCCTCAGTGATGAAGTGGTAGACGATCACAAAGCCTGTCAGTGTGGCGACATTTTGCGTGGCTTGGCCCAGCCTGCTGATTGCCGTGTCTTTGGTAGAGGTTGTACGCCACAGCGCCCGCTAGGCAGTTGCATGGTGAGCTCAGAAGGCGCGTGTAATGCCTATTACCGCTATCAGGGCGTATTAAACGCCGATGCCGTGAATGCCTTAACCACAGGAAATCCGCAATGAAAGAGCAATACATTCAACTGAGTCACGGTGGTGGTGGCGAAGAAATGGGGCGGTTGATCAAAGACATCATTTTTACGGTGTTTGATAACCCGCTGTTGCAGCGTGAAGAAGATGCCGCCGTACTGAATTTGTCCGGTGAGACCGCATTTACCACCGACAGCTTTACCGTGTCGCCACTGATCTTCAAAGGGGGTGATATCGGGAAACTGGCCGTGGCCGGCACCGTGAATGATTTGGCGATGATGGGGGCGAAACCTCACTCCCTCAGTTGTAGCTTCATCATTGAAGAAGGGTTCTCGATGGCGACCCTGAAAACCCTCGTACAGAGCATGGCGCGCGAGCTGCAAGTGTGTGGTGCGCGCGTGGTGTGTGGCGATACCAAGGTCGTGCCGCGCGGGTGTGCTGACGGCATTTACATTAATACCGCCGGGCTGGGGCAGGTGGTTCAAGCGGGGATCTCTGCCCACAACCTTCAACCCGGTGATGCCATTATCGTGTCGCGCGACATTGGTTGCCACGGGGCGACCGTGCTGATGAACCGCGAAGGCCTTGAGCTAGAAGCGGATCTGCACAGTGACTGTGCGACTTTGTGGCCGGTGGTGGACGCATTAATCGCCGCAGGCATCGATATTCACGCTATGCGCGATGCGACCCGGGGCGGATTGTCGGCCGTCGTGAATGAATGGGCCCGTGCCGCCGGGGTGGGTATCACCTTACAGGAAGCCGCGATCCCGGTGCGCGATGCGGTGCGCGGTCTGTGTGAACTGTACGGCATGGAACCGTTTGATTTGGCCAACGAAGGCACCTTTGTGCTGGCCTTGCCCGCTGATCAAGTGGCGGATGCCTTGGCCGTAATGGCCACGTTTGCTTGCTGTCCTAGCGCGGCCGAGATCGGCTGTGTTGATCAACGACAATTGGGCAAAGTGCTACTGGCGACGCCGTGGGGCAGCTTGCGTTACCTCGATGTGCCGCAGGGCGAACTGTTGCCGAGGATCTGCTGATGCACGAGTACTCCATTGTCAGTGCCTTGATCGAACAGTGTGAAAGTCATGCCCGTGCCAATGGCGCGCGGGAAATCACCCGAGTGGCGATCAAGGTAGGACAACTCAGTGGTGTTGAGCCCGCGTTGCTCCAAACCGCCTTTGATACCTTCAAGCTGGAAGGGATTTGCCGTAACTCCGAGTTGCAGATGCAGATACAGCCTTTGGTGATCCACTGTCACACCTGCCAACAAGATGTTGAGATGCCGCATCGACAGGTCATTTGCCCGCAATGCCATGGCCGGGACACGACCGTGATAGACGGCGAAGATCTGCTGTTGATGCAGCTAGAGATGGCCACCTGAACGCCGACTGCTTTTCTACCGACAGGTAACGGATTTCAACGGGTGGGGTCTTGTATCCCGCCGGCTGTTATTTCCTCGACATAACCCAAATTCGAACCAAAAACATCATCACTCTCAAATTAAGGATGAGCCATGGACACACATGCTGCCCTTTATGCGCTGGGACAATCCCGGCTGGCGAAATTGCGTCAGCTCCCCAGCAAAAAACAACAGCCTTTGCAGGAACGTCTGGAAGAAAACGGCATTAGCCGACGGGAATTTCTGGTGTGGAGTGCAACCCTGACGGCGGCGTTAGCCTTGCCGATGCCGTTCAGTTCTATGGTGGCAGAAGCGGCGGAACTGGCCGATCGCGTGCCGTTGATTTGGCTGCACATGGCCGAATGTACCGGCTGTTCAGAATCCTTGATCCGCTCGTCGACACCGGATGTCAGCACCCTGATTTTTGATCATGTCTCGCTTGAATATCAGGAAACCCTGATGGCCGCAGCGGGCTGGCAAGCAGAAGAAAACCTTGATGCGGCGATGCGTGATTATCACGGCCAGTATTTGTTGGCGGTTGAAGGGGCCGTGCCTACCGCTAATGGCGGCGCATTTCTGACCTTGGGCTGTAAAGGCCGTACCGGTTTAGACATGGTGCGAGAAGCGGCCGCCGGCGCAGCAGCGATTATCTCGGTGGGTACCTGCGCCTCCTTTGGTGGTGTGCAGGCGGCCAAGCCTAATCCGACCGGTGCAAAAGGCGTGCATGCGGTGATTGATCGCCCGGTGATCAACTTGGGCGGCTGTCCGCCAAGTTCCTCCAATATCGTTGGCACCCTGATGTATTACATCATGTTTGGCAAGTTGCCGGCGCTGGATACCTTCAACCGTCCTAAGTGGGCCTATGGCGCGCGCGTCCACGATAACTGCGAACGTCGTGGTCACTTTGATGCCGGCGAGTTCGTGGAAGAGTTCGGTGACGAAGGTGCTGAAAACGGCTACTGCCTGTACAAAATGGGCTGCAAAGGGCCATACACCTACAACAACTGTCCGCAAGAGCGTTTTAACAACCACACCAGTTGGCCGGTACTGGCCGGTCACGGTTGTATTGGTTGTTCTGAACCGGATTTCTGGGATGACATGGCTGACTTTGAAAAACCACTGGGCCGCCAACTGTTACACGGATTGGATGCCACTGCCGACACCATTGGTGCCGTCACCCTTGGCCTGACTGCCTTGGGCATTGGGGCTCACGCAGTGGGCAGTTTCTTTGCTGGCACTTATAACGATGAGGACAACGAAAAATGAGCAAGCGTATTGTCATTGACCCGATCACCCGTATTGAAGGGCATCTGCGCATTGAAGTCGAAGTGGATGAGAACAATGTGATCGAAAAAGCCTGGGCCTCATCGACCCTGTTCCGTGGGCTGGAAATCATTTTGAAAGGCCGTACCCCGTTTGATGTGGGTTTGCTGGTACAGCGGATCTGTGGCGTGTGTACGTTCTCGCACTATTTGTGCGGCACTATGGCGGTGGAAGATGCCATTGGCGCAGCGGTGCCGATGAACGCCAAATACCTGCGTTCGATGATGTTGGAAGCCTTGCACATGCACGACCACATCGTGCACTTCTATATCCTGCACGGCCTTGACTGGATAGATGTCGTTTCTGCGTTAAAAGCGGATCCAGCCAAGGCCGCCCAGGTGGCGATGCAATATTCCGATACCCCGATGGCGGCAGGTGAAGGTGAGCTGCGCGCGGTACAGGAAAAAGTGAAGAAGTTTGTCGATACCGGCAAATTGGGCCCATTCGCCAATGCGTATTGGGGTAATCCGTCGTATTCCTTTACGCCAGAGCAGAACCTGATTGGTTTGTCCCACTACTTTAAGGCGTTAGAAATTCAGCGCATTGTGGCCGAGATGATGGCGATTTGGGGCGGCAAGAACCCGCATCCACAATCTGTTGTCGTCGGTGGGATCACCTGTGTGCGTGACATGATCAATCCAGCTCGTTTGCAGGAATGGGCTCAGCGCCGCGCCACCGTGGTGGACTTTATTGAACGCGCTTATCAGGCCGATCTCATCATGGCAGCGGCCGCTTACGGGCAAGAGCCGTCTGTGTTGGGCGGGGTGAATGTGCGTAACTTCATGTCGACCAACGATGTTCTTGTCGGCCAGAACCAGTACTTGTTCAAGAGTGGGATCATCCGCAATGGCGACTTGTCGCAGGTGGAAGAGATTGACCCGTACAAGATTGAAGAAGACGTGACTCACTCGTGGTACAACGCCCAGCATCCGCAACACCCGCTGGATGGCACGACTATTCCGGAACATACCCCGTTTGTTGAGCGTGAAACCGTGTTTGGCACCCTGCCAACCGTGGATGGCGAAGGCAAATACTCTTGGGTGAAATCGCCACGTTATGCCGGTGAGCCAGTGGAAGTGGGTCCGCTAGCGGCGGTATTGGTGAACTATGGGCGTGGTGTGCCGGAAGTGGTGGAGATCGTCGATGCGTTCTTGGCGCGCACCGGTTTGCCAAAAGCCGCCCTGTTTACCACCCTCGGTCGCACCGCTGCCCGCATGCTGCATACCTTGGTGCAGGCGCGTCATGGTAACCGTACCTTTGAAGCCTTGGTGAATAACATTCAGTTTGACACCTCGACCTACATTGCGCCGGATCTGAACGCCGATGTGGAATACAAAGGTTTTGCCATGATTGAAGCGCCACGGGGTTTATTGAGCCACTGGATCCGCATTAAAGGTGGTTTGGTTGAAAACTACCAAGCGGTGGTGCCGACTACTTGGAATGCCGGCCCGCGTGACGGTAATGGCAAAGTGGGACCGTACGAAGCCTCTCTGGTGGGGCTGAAGTTGGACGATCCGACCAAGCCGCTGGAAATTCTGCGCGTGATCCATTCCTTTGACCCTTGCATGGCGTGCTCGGTGCACGTGATGGACTACAAAGGTCAGTCGCTGAGTCAGTTCCGTATCGATCCGAACGCATTCTAAGGAGTCCGTGATGAGTAGCGAAGCAGTGCTCTATAAACGGGAGCGGGTCTTTTCGGTCGTGATCCGCGTGTGTCACTGGTTGCGGGCATTGGCGATCACTGCATTGGTGATCACCGGGTTCTATATCTCGTGGCCGTTTCTTGTCGCACCGGAAAGCAGTGATGTGTTGGTGAATGGCTGGATCCGCTTTGCCCATGAAGTGTTTGGTTTCATGCTGGTGGCGATCACCATGGCGCGGGTGTACCTGTTCTTCTTTAGCCGCAGCAATGTGGAAAGACGCTCCATCAATGATGCCTTGAGCACCAAAAGCTGGCTGCAGCAAATCAAAGCCTATTTGTGGATGGGCAAACCGCCTCACCACGGCGCATACGGCCCGCTGCAGTTGGTGGTGTATGCCGGGATCTCAACCTTGGCGATCTTTATGTGCGTGACCGGTTTGATGCTGTATGACAACGTCTACCACGGCGGGCTGGCGGCGATGTTGTTGCCTGTTACCGATCAGTTGACGCAATGGATGGGCGGGTTAGCGAACGTGCGTTTGTGGCACCACTATGTGACATGGGCGTTTATCATTTTCGTCTTTATTCACATTTACATGGTGGTATGGACGGGGATCCGTTTCCGCAATGGCTCTGCCGATTCCATTCTGTCTGGTTACGACTACCAATCTGTCCGTAAGGATGATGCTGAATGAAGATATTGCTACTGGGAATTGGCAATGTCTTGTACGCCGACGAAGGGGTCGGCGTACATTTCGTCAATTACATCGCGGAAAACTACCGTTTCTCTCACCCTGAACACCAGATCGACACAATGGATGGCGGCACGTTGGCGCAGGGACTCACGCCCATTCTGGCCCGTTACGATCACCTGATCGTGGTGGATACCGTTAACGCCGCCGGTGCCAAGCCCGGTCAGGTGTATTACTTCAATTTCGACAATGCGCCACCGGAAATTGACTGGCAAGGCAGCGCCCATGAAGTGGAGATGCTGCAGACCCTGATCATGATGGAGATGGTGGGCGATCGGCCTGATACCTGGATCCTCGGCATGGTACCGACGGTGTTAGAGCCGATGCATCTTGGCCTGACAACGCAGATTCAGGCGGGGATCCCGCTCATGGAGCAAACCCTGCTCAACCATCTGCAAGGGCTGGGCATCACCTGTCAGCGGGTGGCGAATGTGGACATCACTACGCTGATCCCGGATTCATTTAAGGCCCATGCGTTCAAGCATGATTCTTCCTGTTGCGGTGAGGCATAAACCGTATGAAATTACTTCGATTTTCTTTTGCATGTTCACGCAAAGTGGCCGTGTATGCTCAGATGTGTAACCGCTACCTCGACTATGCACCCTTGTGGATCACGATCGGCTGGTGCAACGGCTGTTTCTTTCTGGAAGCGAAGGGCGAACAGGGGGAGCTGGAAACCTTGGCGGCTGCCATTGGTAAAGACTTTCTCTACTCGATTTGGATGACGGATGCCCGCATTGAGGCGGTCGATTCTCGCATCGGTGGACGGATCCCGCTCAAAACTCGCACTGTCATCGGCCCGTTTTGTCAGCATTGCCATCCTTTGTTTGCGGATAACCAGTCGCCGCAATTTGGCCAGACCGATTTAGCTTGTCCCGTGTGCCATGGTGAACAACATCCTTCGGCGGCGATTTCATTTGCGGACATTCAGGGGTTTGCGCAGCAGTTGCGTGAGCAAGGCGAGGTGACGCTGGCGGTTGGCGGGCATCGCACCACATTGCGTATGTTGCCGTTTACGGACGCGGCACCGCAACGGGCTCACGTGTTGGTGTGTAACCCGAACCGTTTGGCTGCCAATTTCTCGGCGGAACATCACCATGTGATGGCGCTCTCCAGCGTAGAAAAGCCGGTGGTGACGCTGTTTGCTAAACCGTCTTCTCTGCAGCATCCCATCACGCAGACCTTGTATGGGGTACGTTTTGCCTGGCACCGCGCACTTTCGGTGCTGGCTGAAATCCTGCGCCAGCAAGGGGTGGATTATTTGTTCTATCGCACCGATGCGCCGCAACTGTCGGTGGCGTGGGTCGCGAATCAATGGTCTGAATGCGACGTTGACGCAGCGGGTTCGGTACCTGCGCCATTTGCCGGATTGAAAGCGCCGTTACATGACAGCGCGACGGTGCGTGGTTTACAAGCCGATTGGCACAAAAATATTGTCACCTTTGCGTTGTCTGCGCCGTCTCGGGATACCTCGGATCGTACCACCCATGCGTTGTGTGCATTGCATGCGGGCAGCATTGAGTCTGACGTGTGGCGTCATCAGGCGGTGATTTATTTCAGCAATCAATCACCGGGTCAGCTGGTGGTACTGGATCCGCGTTTGAATCCGGAGGTGTTCTTCCGGTTGCGTCCACTGCCGCAAACCGGTCAGCAATGGTGGCAGGCACTGGAAACACAAGGTCGCCATGATTTTCTGAGCCGCTTCTCAGCTCGTTTCCCGGATGACACCGCGCAACTCGTAGGTATGCACTTCACTGGCCCGCGCGATAACCTGACCACTTTGTTTGCCGCGTGTGCTTGCGTGATGGGGCTGGCAACAACAGAGCAGTCTGTTCAGCAACTAGCCGATCGGGTTATTGCGGCGGCGATGTCTTTTCATGGCAAGAATGCCCATCGCATTGATATCGGTTTTGATGAAAGCCTTGATGATAATCAAGAATCTAACGTATCCATCAGCGGATTGGATTTTTATCAGACGCTAGCCAGTGTGATGGCGTTTCGTTTGGCGACCGATGGTGATGATGCGTCAGTGCCTAAGCTGGCGTTTGGCATCATGGATTCACTGGCGGATCACTTGGCGACCTGGATTGAACATCTGGATGGCAAACACGGCATTGAGCAAGTGGTGCTGGCGGGCAATGAAATGACCAATGAATGCTTGGCGCAACGCTTAGCCGTACGCGTTGGGAAAAACTTTCCGTTATTTGCCAACCGCCGTTTGGCACTGGATAGCAGCAATCTGAGTGTGGGCGCCTTGCTGTTGAAGCAGCGTCGAGGCCGAGGGTGGTGATGCCAGTGTCGGAGTGCAAAGCGAATAACGGGCTCATAGCAGACAAGGAGCTCAGAGCAGACAAGGAGCTCAGAGCAGACAAGATGTTCAGAGCATCTGACGAGTCTGAAGCCTGCCATTACCAACTCACCATTCAGGGCATTGTACAAGGGGTCGGCTTCCGACCTTTTGTCTACCGCAGTGCGATGGCGTTCGGTTTGAACGGTACGGTGTTGAACAATGCACAAGGGGTGACGGTGCATCTGCAAGGTGCGTTGGCGGCGGTGGATGCCTGTATGGCGGCGATCATTGCCAATCCGCCGCCACTGGCGCGAATCGACAGCCATGCCGTGACGGCACTGCCAATGGATCCACAATTGACGGACTTCCAAATTATCCGCAGTGAAGGTGGTGCGTCTGGAACAGCAGTATCAGATGTTCAATCCGGTGCATCCGTCGCCTTGTCGCCGGATATGGCGACGTGTCCGGATTGCCTGCAAGACATTGCCGATCCCGCCAGTCGCTTTTATCGTTATCCGTTTACCAACTGCACGAATTGTGGGCCGCGTTATTCCATCATTCGCCAACTCCCTTATGACCGTCAGGCCACGACCATGGCAGATTTTGCCATGTGCCCTGCTTGTGAACGTGCCTACCATGATCCGCTGGATCGCCGTTACCATGCGCAGCCTATCAGTTGTCCCGATTGTGGCCCGCAGCTGCGGTTGTTATCGCCGCAAGGGACAGAACTCGCTGCGCGAGAAGCCGCATTAACACAGGTGATCTCTGCGTTATCACAAGGCAAAATTCTTGCGGTAAAAGGGCTGGGGGGATTTCACCTGATGTGCGATGCCACCCATGCTACCGCTGTGCAATCACTGCGTGCGCGCAAGCACCGTCCGGCCAAGCCTTTTGCGGTGATGGTTAAGGACGAGGCGATGGCGCAAACGCTGGTCGAGGGAACGCCGGCAGCGTGGGATGCCCTGACAAGTCGCCAACGCCCGATTGTGCTGATGACAAAGCGTCAAGATCCGCAAAACAACATCGCAGAAGCTGTTGCCCCAGATCTAGATGCTTTAGGGGTGATGTTGCCTTATACGCCGTTGCATACCTTGTTGCTCGAATGCTTGGCGCGCCCGTTGGTGGCGACGTCGGCCAATATCAGTGGCGAGCCGATTTTAACGTCTGCGGAAGCCGTGATTGAGCACTTGGCGCATGTCGTGGATGGCATTTTGGATCATGACCGTCCTATCGCGCACCCGTGCGATGACAGTGTGGTACAGGTATGCAATGACCAGCCCATGCTGATGCGATTGGGGCGCGGTTATGCGCCGCTGACCTTGCCTTTGCCGGAGCCTGTTACGAGCTCAGATTCTCAAACAAGTTCTTGGACGGTTACCCGAACGAATTACCGTACCCTCCTTGCTGCCGGGGCGCAGCAGAAAAACAGCGTAGCTTTAGCGTTTGGTCAGCAAATGGTGGTGAGCCCGTATATTGGCGATTTGCATACCCTTGCCAGTGAGCAGCACTACCATCAAACCGTGACCTTTTTGCAGCAGTGTTATGGGTTAACGCCCACGCTGACGGTGTGTGATAAGCATCCGGATTATGCTTCAAGCCGGTTGGCTCCCGCTTTGGCTCAAGCTGCATGTTCGCCACAGCCTGCAGTGATCACCGTGCAGCACCATTACGCCCATATTCTGGCGCAAATGGCGATGCATCAACGCACGGCTCCGGTGCTGGGTTTTGCCTTTGATGGCACTGGCCTCGGGGATGACGACACCATTTGGGGCGCAGAAGCCATGGTGGCCGATATCCATGGTTACCAGCGTGTCGCCAGCCTTGCACCTTTTATGCTGATCGGTGGCGATAAGGCGGTACAGGATCCGACCCGTTTGCTGCTGGCATTACTGTTTGAACGATACAGTGTCGAGGCGATTGTCGCCATGCAATTAGAGGCGTTGGCAGAGGTCGATCCCCGTTGGATTCATAACCTGCATCGCCTGTGGGGAGCAAAAGCGGCTTGTGTGCCGTGTTCCTCGATGGGACGTTTGTTTGATGCCGTCGCTCGATTACTCGGTTTGGTCGGTAACGCGCCGTATGAAGGGGAAGCGGGCATGAAACTGGCTGACGCCGCGCAGCGAGATTGTATTCAACGGGATGCCGCGCAACGTCATAGCTCGCAACATCATAGCTCGCAACATCAAGATATGCAGGACGCGGTAAGCTTGGCCCCGACGTTGTCCTTCACGCTGCCACTCATAAAAATTGAGGGTAATGATTCCCTATGGGATACCCAGGCCTTGTTTGCGCAGATCGTCGAGGCAGTGATTGCATCACCACTGACACCTGAGCGTATTGGTGCGATTGCCTGGGGCTTTATCGCGGCATTAGCGGATGCCGTGCAGCAGTTCGCCGTCAGCCATTTCGCTGCTGAGCAAGACAGCACGCAAAACAGTACGCAAGGCTGTGTGCAAAACAGGGCTGATGCTCCTTCACCTTGTGTGGTGCTGTGCGGTGGGGTGTTTCAAAACACCGTACTCAATGCGCTGTGTCAGCAAAAGCTGAATGCTTGCGGTATGCAGGTGCTGTCCAGTACCGATCTTCCTGTTAACGATGCCAGCATTGCGCTGGGCCAACTGTGGTACGGCCTTCACCATGATCACGAATAATAATACGTCTCAGCGACAGGGGGCGTGTCGAGTACGCTTGTCAGCACTGTGTCTATCTCTGTTTATCGCCTTGCCGGTGGGGGCTGCGCCCTCGGTGTCTCGAGAGCCGATGTCTCAAGAGCCGGTGTATCAACAACCGGTGACGATTGCCTTGGGTGATGAGCCTACAGCAGGGTTTGATCCTATTTATGGCTGGGGGCGTTACAACAATCCCCTGATCCAATCCGCCTTGCTAAAACGCACGGGTGAAGGAGAAGTCGCCGGCGATCTCGCTCAGCATTGGACCTTATCGCCTGATCGCACGACGTGGACGGTGCGCCTGCAACCAGATCTGGTTGCAGGCGATGGCACTCCGCTGACGGCCAGTGATGTGGCGTTTACGTATCGCACGGCGAAATCCGTGGCTTCACTGTATGATCTGACCAACCTGGCCAAGGTGGATGTGCAGGATGCAGAGACCGTCATCTTTCACCTTAAGCAGCCTGACATTGGTTTTCTCGATACGCTGGCCTCACTGGGCATTGTGCCGCAGAACGCGTATGGCCCTGATTATGCCCAGCATCCGGTGGGTTCGGGGCCGTATCAGTTTGTGCGTTGGCAAAAAGGCCAATCGTTGGAATTGGTCGCCAACCCGCATTATCACGGCGAGAAGCCGCATCTTGCGCGTCTGATTATCGTGTTCAGCGATGAAGCCAGTCGCTATACCCAATTGTTATCGCACCAGATCGATTTAGCGGCGATCCCGCCCCAATATGCTTTAACACTGCCTGCGGCAATCAAACAGTGGCGTATCACCAGTGTTGATAATCGTGGTATTGCATGGCCGATGTTGCCGTTCGACGGGCACGACAAAGGCAATGATGTGACGTCAGACAAAGCGATTCGACAAGCCATCGATAGCACCATTGATCGTGAGTTGCTGGTGCATGCCTTGCTGGACGGTTACGCGCGCACTGCGTATTCCATTGCCGATGGCTTACCGTGGAGTATTGCCCCTGCTGACAAGGGCAAGCTGTCACCGACAGGGACGGTCAATCCAGAAGCCAAACAAGCAGCAATGCAAGCCGCTAAAGAAGCGCTCACGGCAGCTGGTTGGTTAGTGCAGGATGACGGGGTTCGTGCCAAAAATGGCGTGCGAGCGGCGTTCACACTGTATTACAAATCCGGTGACAGCATTCGTGAGCAACTGGCCCTGACGGTCGCACAAATGATCAAACCATTAGGGATTGTGGTGACTACCCAAGGCACCAGTTGGGAGCGTATTAGTCAGGTAATGCATCGCTCACCGGTGCTGTTCGGTTTTGGCGTATTGTCTCCGAGTGAAATGCGTTACACCTACCACAGCCAGTATCAAGGCGTGGATTTCTATAACAGTGGCTATTACGCCAACCCGATTGTGGATCGTGAATTAGATGCCGCGCAATCTGCGCCTTCGTGGTCACAGGCCATGATCCATTTTCGTCAGGCTCAGCAGCAGATATATCAGGATGTTCCTTGGACGTGGTTGGTGAATCTGACCCACGTGTATGCAGGTAATCCGTGTTTGGATTTGGGCAAACCGATGATGGAGCCGCATGCCCATGGCTGGCCGCTCACCAATAACATTACGGATTGGACGTGGCAATGCAAACGCTGATGCGCCTTGTTATCCGCCTCGTTGTGCGGCTGGGTGTGCAGTTGTTGCTGGTAGTGATCGTGGCGGTGAGTTTATTGCATTTCTCGCCTCTGGATCCGGTTACACAATACCTGAACGGTAACCTGTTTGCCGTTTCGGCCACGCAAAAGGCGGTGCTGGCGGTACAGTTGGGCGAGCAAGGTTCAGTGTGGGCATCCGTCTCACAATGGCTGGCCCATGTGGCGGTCGGTGACTGGGGGCAGTCGGTGCTCTATCGTCAACCGGTGTTAACCGTGTTGTGGGAGCGCGGGCAGATCTCTTTGTTATTGATGAGCATCAGTTGGTTGTTGGCCCTGTTTGTCGGTTATGGGCTGGGGCTGCTGGCGGGACTGTGTGCGAACCGTTGGCCGGATAGGGTGATCCGCACAACCGCTTGGGTGTTATCGGCGATGCCGCCGTTCTGGTTAGGTATGGTGCTGATTGCCGTGTTTGCCGTCAAATTGCCGTGGTTGCCTGCCTGTTGTGCCGCGCCTTATGGCGATGGCGTGTTCGAGCAGGGACTGAGCAGCTTGTTGCGGCATATGGTGTTGCCTATGACAACCTTGGTGCTGGTGTATATGGCGCCGTTGATATTGCATACCCGCGAAAAAGTGGTGGATGTACTGAGTGATGCGCCCGTGCAGTATGCGCAAATGCATGGACAAGGTGCCTGGGCGCGCGTGCGCTTTCATGTGGTGAAGAACAGTTTGGTGCCTGCACTGGTATTGCACTTGGCCAGCTTTGCGGAGCTGTTCAGTGGATCCATGCTGGCGGAAACCTTATTCAATTACCCAGGGCTGGGTCAAACCGTGGTGAAAGCCGGGTTAACCCATGATACGGCGTTGTTTCTGGGAGCCACGGTGCTCAGTGCGGTACTGGTGTTTGTGGGGAATGCATTGGCGTCGTTATGTGCCGATTGGCTGACGCCGGGGGTAAGACGATGAGCCGCCACATTCCTTGGTCAGCTTGGGGCATCGTTCTCTTGATGATGATCGCAGTGCTGTATCCCACGTCGGGGTTGGATCTCAATGTGCTGGCGCGTAATCTTCCCCCAAGTTGGGCTCATCCCTTCGGAACCGATTGGTTAGGACGGGATATGCTGACCCGCAGTCTGAAAGGGCTCTATCACAGTGTGACGTTGGCGGCGATTGCCGTATTGCTAAGCAGTGTGTTGGCGTTGTTGTTGGCCTTGGGATCGGCAGCAAATCGGTGGGTGCACCGTGGTGTGCGGATTGCCATTGATGTGTGCTTATCAGTACCGCATCTACTGTTGATGATTCTGCTGTCGCTGGCGTTCAGCGGTGTGACGATGAGTATGACAGTCGCGGCGGAGGCGAGTGGCAGCGCCGTAGGGATTGTTGCCGCCATTGCCTTGAGCCATTGGCCGCGTCTCACTCGCTTGCTGCTGTGTGATTTACAGACGGTAACCCATTCTCCGTATTTCCAACTGGCGCAGCAATTTGGGCATCGCCGGTTGCCGTTATTGTGGCGACATATCGTGCCTCATATTGCCCCACAGTGGTTAACGGGGATGTTGATCATGTTGCCGCAAGCCTTGTCACACATGGCGGGGCTGACCTTCTTGGGCTTTGGTTTTGATCCGGCCACTCCGGCAATCGGGGTGATTTTGTCACAAGCCAGTCAGTATTTGCTGGCCGGGGAGTGGTGGTTAGCCGTATTGCCCGGTGCCTTACTGGTGTTGAGCGTACTGTTATTGTCAGCGAGTGCCCAGCAAATCAGCGGTACGTTGCGCGGCAATGCCCCTGCACTGCTGTCGCGTTCAGGCGCTTAAGAGTAGTTAATTGAAGCAGTCAATAATGGCAGTTAATCGTGGTGGGAGAATTGTGGTCAATGCTGCTCAATGGTGAGAAAGGAATAAGTCATTAACGTGTTATCTATCAAGCAATTATCCGTAATATCGTCATCATGCGATGCAAGCCTGCTGCATCCCATCAGTTTTACCGTGCAGCGGGGAGAGATCGTCGGTGTGATAGGTGAAAGTGGCAGTGGCAAAAGTATATTGGCGCACGCGCTGTTGGGGCAGGTGCCCGCCGGGTTTTGTCGGCACGGTGAAGTAAATGCGACGGGGACGTTGGCATTGTCAGCTCAATCGGCCGCAGTGTTTGACCCGTTAAAAACCGTGGGGCAGCATTTGGCCCGATGGCGTGCCGATTTTGCCTATGCCTTATGGGGAGCCCATGTGTTACGGGAAGCTCATGCGAACCGTAACAGTGATATTGCTGAGAGTTATCGACATCAACTGTCTGGCGGCATGGCAAAACGGGCGTGTCTGGCGCAGGCGCAAGTGCAATCTCCTGCGTTTATTGTGGCGGATGAACCTTGTGCCGGACTGGATGAAGCACAAGCGGAGACGATGTATCGCCAACTGCGAGAAACCGTGCGCACCGAGCATCAGGGCATGGTGATCATCTCCCATAATTTGCGCCAGTTATTACGTTGGGCAGATCGCATTGTGGTGCTACGAGACGGGCGGTTGGTGGACGTCACCACACCGAGCGCGATGATGGATGGTCATTGCCATGCTTACAGCCAAGCGTTATGGCAGGCGTTGCCGGAAAATTGGGGGCATCCGCTATGTTGAGTTTGCAGCAGGGCGTGGTGGTTTATGAGTCAGACCGTCCATTTCGTTTTTTACCCAGCCGGCAATCAAAACGCGAACTGGCGTTATGTGACATCACTGTACAACGCGGCGAAGTGGTGGGGGTATTCGGCCCCAGTGGGTGCGGTAAATCAACCTTGGCAAAAGTGCTGGCCGGGATCCAGCCACTGCATCGTGGGACATTGTCTGTGCCAGTTCGCCCACAAGGACAAGCCAATCCGGTGCAATGGGTGGCCCAACAGCCAGAGTTTGCGTTTAATCCTTACCTGACGTTAGAGCAGTCATTACGGGAAAGTTGGCGTGAGACGGATTTCAGCGCCATGCTGGCAGATTTTCACATTCATCCCGCATGGTTAGCACGCCGCCCCTCACAGCTTTCCGGTGGGCAATTACAGCGATTGAATGTGGTGCGGGCGTTGATCCCATCGACGCAATTTTTGTTGTGTGATGAGATCTCCGCCCCGTTGGATCTGCTGACCCAGCAACAGCTGTGGCAGACTTTGCTACGTCATTGCAAGGCTCGCCATATCGGCGTGCTGGTCATTTCCCATGATCGCGCTTTGCTCAATCAGGTGTGTGATCGGCAAGTGCGGTGTGAGCCTTAAAACCGGCATTGAACCAGTTGATGGTTTCTGGCAGCACGCGCTCGTCTAACATGCTCGGCCCTGAAAACGCGCCCCAAACATGGTCGGTATTAAGTTCAACGTGTTTATTGTCGCCTTGGTGGTAGTGCATCCACGCATCGGTATTGACGACCAGATCATCCTGCGTGCCTTGAATCACCAGCAGCGGCCCCGGATAGTGGGCAATGGCACCAATCGGGTTCATGGTCAGCACTTCTTTAAAGAATTTGCCTTTCAGCGTGGTTTCATAACCCCACGGCGTGGTGGTCGTAAATGGGGTTTCGGCTGCACTTGCGCTGGCTTTCAGCACCAAGTCAGCCCCCATTAATTTGCCGTACGTCATGTAGGGGTGAGTCACCGGTGACCACAGAACGACCGCATCGAGATCCGGATTCAAATTGGCCACGTGGCTGGCGACAAGTCCACCTTGACTCCAACCGAGCAGACCCACTTTGTTGGGGTTAATTTGCGGTTGGTTTTTCAGCCATTGCAGTGCGCGCTGGGCATCTTCAATTTGGCGGGAAAAGGTGGTGTCAGCCCATTGCCCGTCGCTCTCGCCTGCGCCACGAAAGTCAATGCGCAGGCTTGCAATACCTTGCGAGGCCAATGTGCGTGCAGTACGGGTGTAGATCCCTTCGTCAGTGCCTTCAATCTGCAACTCGTCTTTTTGCCCCATAAACCCGTGCAGCATGAGGATCACAGGGGGTTGCGCGACATTATCCGGCACGTTCAGGGTGCCGACGACAGATTGGTCATCCACCGGAATCACCACTTTCGATTCTTTGGCATACAGAGAGGAAGAAAAAGAAAGCGCCATGAAAACAGCCATGTTCGTTAACGTGAAAGAGTGTCGTAAAGATTGCATAGTCATCACCATAAAAAACACACAAAGGTGCCATTGACGAAAGTGAGACACTTTCATCATCTGTTTAAATAAAAATAATTTCAAGAGTTATTGATGGTTGAATTTTACGTGCAGCGAAACGATGCCAATGAATATTGACATGCAAACAACAATAAAAATATAAGCAGTTATTTATTGATTAAATAATTGGTCGATAAACTTTCGGGTTTTTAATGGCACCACCACATTGTCCGGATACAGAATATATAGCGAGGTATCCCACGTATAATCCGATAAAAGACTGACTAATGTGCCTTGCTCCAAATAGGGTTGGGCAATAAAAGCTAACGAGGCGGTGATCCCTAATCCTCTTGCTGCAAACTCTGCCAGTTGGCGTTCACTGTGTGACTCAATGTACGAGTCGATATAAGGGGAGACGCTGTCATTGAGCTCGCCCTGTTCGTCGATAAACGTCCACTTTTTCTGTGTCAGGCAGTGGGCATAGTTCATACAGCGATGATTGACTAAGTCCTGAGGCGTCAGCGGTTCCCCGTGTAGAGCCAGGTAATCCGGTGAGGCAACGATGTACGTCTTCAGCGCTTTAACTTTGCGGCATTTGTAAGAGCTGTCACTGGGTTGGCCAATGTAAAATGCCACGTCAAATCCTTCACCGACTAAATCGCCAATGGCATTGTCGAAAACAATGTCGATATTGAGGTTTGGATACTGCATCATAACTTGGGTGATGACATCAGTCATAAACGCGTCATGTTCTAATACCGGTGGCATTTTTATTCTGAGTTTGCCGCGTACTTCGCCTTTTCTGTCATCAATATATTCATAGCAGTCGCTGATGCTATCGAATATTTTTGCACATTGCTCGTAAAGGTAACGCCCTTCATCGGTTAAATTAATGGTGCGGGTAGTACGTTGGATCAGCGTACAGTTCAGGCTTTCTTCCAATAATTTAATATGCTTACTGACGACGGACTTTGATATATACAGCTTGTCGGCCGCAATAGAAAAAGAACCGTATAAAATCACGTTATAAAATGTTCGTAGCAAATTTAAATTCAGTGAGTGCATACCGTTCTCCTTTGAGCGCTATATTAACCGTTTAGCGAGGGGAGTAAAGGGAGAACCCCACCGTTATTGTTGCTAAATCGGAAACAGACTTTTCTCACCGTATCGCTTGATGATATTTAATGTTGGCCTTGAGAATAAAGGAGTTGATAGTCTTACGATTACATTATCAACGTGAAAACGGTTGTGCGACCTAGAACGGTTTTTGAACGGCTCTATCATGTGTGCGTTGGTGCACATTGGTTTTTCATTGCTTTGTTCATCAATCAGAAAAAGAATCCGAGTAAATAATAGGTACTCGGATTTTTATTGATGCATGGTATTAACGCGTACGTGGAACATGTTTAACGGGTCCAAATTTATCGAAGATACACTTTTTAAATGTTCTATCGACAATTTGAGCGTTTGGGTGTTTTTTTAACACATCGGAAAATTTATGACCGGAATAATAGCCAATCCACTCCCCATCTCTTTTTACAGCTCGGTCATATGATAAGTTTCTTCCTGGGATATGTATTTCATAAGACATGATGCTAACCTTTTGATTTTTGTTCATTAAAGTTGTTGCTATCTTAGGGTGTAAAATGGATTTCTTAAACGAGAATCAATATTTTTTATGTGAAGTAATTCCATAGATGAGGAAAATCTTACAGCTGAGCTTTTGCGGTAAGTCTGTTGTTAAGTGGGAGTCGACTTTTATAGTTGCATGAAAAGGTTCTTCTGTACGGATGTGACGGGTTATGTTTTGCGCCTCACAATGACCTAACGATTGACACCGGGTCGTGTTTATTGGGATATTTCGTCGATTTTATAAAGTAGAGCAGTGGATTCAGGCGAAATGGCAGTAAAAAAGCAGATATTGGCACTATTGGCCTCTCTATCCTTGATGGGGTGTGTTTCTGACGATGGTTTACCGAGCGATTTATCGGAAAGCCTATCCGCACCGTTTACCAATGACTTAACCATGACCAAATTGATGCGCAAGGATGGGACGAAAATTGTAATGAGTTCAATCGGGTGTTTTAGCTCAAATGCCAACGTCATTGAAATCCGTGATAACGTCATGCACGTTAGCCGCTTAGGTGATGCACGACGCACCTATGCCTCTAGCATCAATAATGGCGTGTACATCGGCGCAATTGCTTTGGACGATGAAAAAGTGGCAGCGTTAGATCAGGCTTTGCAACAGTACGCGCCAATTGAGACGCATTGTTCAACGACCACCCAAATGGTGGAGGTTTACTGGACGGACTTTTGGGGCATGCCGATGTATCAAAAGATGTATAAAGACGACTGCAACCTTCAGTCGCGTCCCAAGTACACCTTTCAATCTGTGATTAATGAGGCCATGAAGGCACCCGCTTCAGACTGAACGTCTCGTTCAACGTCGTAAACAAGCGCGCAGATTCTGATGACGATTCGCGTTATCTTCCTCTAACACATAGACTGTAGGGTATGCGTAATTTCATCCTCTCTACAGTCGTGTCAGCGTGTGTTTTATCGTTGTCACTGGGCTGCAACAGCGAAGAATCGCCGGTTAATGAGGGCGGTGGCACGGCTCCGCCTGAGACCGTGGACACGCCGCCCGACACATCGTTGCCAGATACCGGTGCGGTTGATCCCATTAGCATTGATCCCGAGAGTCTTTCCCCGATCACCACAGGCAATTGGTACCGCCCCGCCGTGATGACCACCTGGCAGTGGCAGCTCAACGGTACGGTGAATACCACCTATGACGTTGCCATGTATGACATTGATTTATTTGATTCATCAGAAACGCTGATTCAGGACTTACAGGCGAAAGACATTAAGGTGATTTGCTACTTTTCAGCAGGATCGTATGAAGAATGGCGCCCGGATGCGACCGCGTTTGAATCGGCAGAGCTGGGTAATGCACTAGATGGCTGGCCGGGGGAACGCTGGTTAGATATTCGCTCCTCCAATGTGTTACTGATCATGAAAGAGCGGTTAGATTTGGCGGTGCAAAAAGGGTGTGATGGTGTCGAGCCGGATAACGTGGATGGATACAAAAATAACACCGGCTTTGATTTAACGGCTGACGATCAGCTGACGTTTAACCGCTTACTGGCCAATGAAGCCCATGCCCGTAATTTGTCCATTGGCTTGAAAAACAACGTTGAACAAGTGCCTGAGTTAGTCACGTATTTTGACTTTGCCGTGAATGAGCAATGTTTTGAATTTAATGAGTGTCAGCAATTGGCACCGTTTATTGAGCAAGGCAAAGCGGTGTTCAATGTGGAATACGAGCAAAAGTATCAACAAAATACGGCAGACAAAGAGGCCTTGTGTGCCCGTTCGCGGGAGATGCAGTTCAGTACGCTGATTTTACCGCTGGATTTGAATGATACCTTTCGATTGAGTTGCTTGTGAGTGTGCTGCTTGCACTTAGTCAGTAGCACATAACGCATCGCATTCCCCCTCGCATTGAGGCAAAAGTTGCAAACCGCCATACCCTGTGCCAGCTTTACTATTGAGTTTGTTCATCAGTAACGCGCTGATGGAACGCTCATTTCTACCCCCCACAATCTCGCATTCGCCAAGCCCTGCGCTTGTGCCAGTTTGCCGCAAACGGAGGAGCCGCAATGATGATGCAGATTATCTATCTTGAACCGCACTCCGGCCTTGTGACAGGTTGCAATCCAACCTTTATGTCTCCGCACGCGTAATCCCCTTCAATTTTTCATATCTGTTTGATTTTCACTTGTGGGCGCATGGCCTGCTATTTTCCTGATCACATTACAGGTGTGTTATGGCCGAAAACTGCTTTTGGCGGCAGTGTATTGATGACGCAATATCCTTGCGCCGCCAGCTTCATCAACAACCCGAATTGAGTTGGCAGGAAATCCAGACCGCTCAGCGTATTCGTGACGCGTTGACCGCATTGGGCATTGAGTGGCGAGCCTGTGCCGAGCTGGGCACCGTGGCGACGCTGGCTGCAGAGCGTCGCGGTAAACATATTATGTTGCGTGCTGACATGGATGCGCTGCCCATTCATGAGCAGTCAGGTGTGGCATGGTGCTCGGCTCATGATGGCGTGATGCATGCCTGTGGACACGATGGTCACACCGCCGTGTTATTGGGGGCGGCACAATGGCTTAAAGCTCATGAAAATCAGTTAGCGCATCCGGTGAGTTTGATTTTTCAGCCCGCAGAAGAAGGGGGGCATGGTGCGAGGGCGATGATCAATGACGGGGCGTTAGACGGCATCGATGAAATTTACGGTTGGCACAACTGGCCAGCCATTCCGTTGGGTCAGTGTTTTTGTCCAACCGGGACGGTGATGGCGGGCAATGCGACCTTTGGCATTGTGCTCACGGGTGTCGGCGGGCATGCCAGTCAGCCCGATCTCTGCCGTGATCCCGTATTGGCCGCAGCGGCGGTGACCCTGAACCTGCAACAAATTATCGCCCGCCGTTTACCCCCCCAGACCGCTGCGGTGGTCAGTGTCACGTCGATTGACGCTGTCAGTGGTGCAACCACGATTCCTGCTTGTGCCACAGTAGGCGGTTCGATCCGCGTTTCGCGGGCAGAAGATGCCAGTGTGATTGGCGCGCTGATCACGCAAATCAGTCAGGACACAGCGGCCAGTTACGGGGTGCAGTGTCAGGTAACGCATCATCCCCGCTATCAGCCGACGGTGAATCACCCCGAGCAAGCCGATATAGCGAGGCAGTGTTGGTTAGATGCTTTTAGCGGACAGGATTGGAAGGCATACCGTTTAGATGAGCAATCCGCCGCGCCGATCATGGCCTCGGAAGATTTTAGCTATTACCTCAACGCCATACCGGGGGCGTTTGCCCTGATAGGCGCTGGCCGTGAAGCCTTTTGCGCGCCGCCCCCTTGTCACAGTCCCTATTACGATTTTAACGATCAATTGATTGAACCTGTGATCCGCTGGTTTTCCCAATTGTGTGGATTGCCAGTCCCTGCTCAAGACTCTGAACAATCCCCTGAACAAGACCTTGAACAGCACCCAGGGCAACGCGTTAGCCATAACGTGATGGCCCGATCTTTTGATCCGAACGCCGACACATAAGGAGCCGGACGATGAGTATTTTTGAGCAACGTGAATCCAATTTACGCGGCTATTGCCGTATTTATCCCACCGTCTTTGATAAGGCGTATAACGCGATCCAAACCGATGAAAATGGCCGCGATTATATCGACTTTTTTGCCGGGGCGGGGGTGTTGAATTTTGGCCATAACAATAAGCTGATGACGGAAGCCGCCATTCACTACATACAGCAAAACGGTGTCTTGCACAGCCTAGACATGAGCACCCGTATTAAGCGTGAATTTATGCAAAAGTTTGTCGATGTGGTGCTTAACCCCCGCAATATGCCGCACAAAATGCAGTTTGTCGGGCCGACCGGTACCAATGCGGTGGAGGCGGCATTGAAGCTGGCAAGGCGGGTGACGGGGCGGCAAACCGTGGTGGCGTTTAATCATGCGTTTCATGGCATGACGTTGGGCTCGCTGGCCGCGACAGCGAACAACTATTTCCGGGGGGCGGCGGGAGTACCGCTTAACCATGTTCAGCACGTCCCGTTTGGATCAGAAGTGGAGAATCAACGGCCACAAGACGGGCAGATTGACGCCCATGTCGCGTTAGCGCAATTGGCGGCGCAGTACCGTGATTCGTCATCCGGCATTGAACCGCCTGCCGCCTTTTTGGTGGAAGTGGTACAGGCCGAAGGGGGCGTGTATGTGGCGGATAAAACCTGGTTACACAATCTCGCAGCCTTAGCCAAAGACGTTGGCGCCTTACTGATTGTGGATGACATTCAGGCGGGCATGGGGCGCACCGGTTCTTTTTTCAGTTTTGATGATTACGGTATTGATCCGGACATCGTTTGTTTAGCGAAAGGTTTGGGTGGCTTAGGTACCCCCATTGCCATGAATTTGGTGAAACCGGAATGGGATGATCATTGGCACCCCGGCGAGCATACCGGCACGTTCCGAGGGCAGAGTCTGTCTTTCATTGGTGGGGCGCAGGCGCTGCGCTATTTCGAAGATGATGCCTTTATGGGGGAGGTGCAACGCAAAGCCAGCATGATGCATCACTACCTGACTGCTCTACGCCGTTATCCGCAGATAGAGGTGCGGGGCAAAGGCATGATGATTGGTATTGATGTGAAAGACGGGGATGTGGCCAAACAGGTGGTCAGTGATTGTTTCCAACAAGGCTTGCTGCTGGGCGCTTGTGGTACCGGCGGGCAGGTGATCAAGTTGATCCCGCCGCTCACCATTGAGGATGTGTACCTGGCAAAAGGGCTGAATATTGTCGTCGCAGCGATCGAACACGCTTTGGCTAACGCAAAGATTAGCGCAGACACTGGCGCAGAGGCAGACACTGACACGGAAACGCTTCGGGAGGCCAAATGAAAAACAGAGAAGACATGACCTTCGCGCCCGAAGAATACCAAGCGCGATTGGCCGCACTAAGAGCTCGGATTGAAGAGCGGTGTTTGGATGCTGTTGTGATCACCGATCCGGAAAACATCCTCTACCTCACGGATTATCAGACGACGGGGTATTCGTTCTTTCAGGCTTTGATCGTCCCGCTCGATCAAGAGCCTATTATGATCACCCGGGCGATGGAAGAATCCAATGTGATTGAACGCACTTGGGTGGAACACAGTCGGCCGTATCCGGATACCGGCGATGCGATTCAGATGCTGGTGGAAACCCTGCGCGAATTTAACCTCAGTAACAAGCGCATCGGCTATGAGCGTAACAGTTACTTTTTCCCCGCTTATCAGCAGGACTTCATTCATACCACGTTAACGGAAGGTAAACTGCTCGACTGCTTCGGCATTGTGGAAGAAGGGCGCATTTGTAAATCGCCAGCGGAAATCGCCCTGATGAAAAGAGCCGCGTTAGCCACCGAAGCGGGGATGCAGGCGGGATTGGAAGCTGCCGTTGCGGGCGTGAGTGAAAATGATATCGGTGCGGCCATCAGCGCAGCGATGTTCAAAGCCGGTGGCGAGCCGCCCGCCGTGATGCCGTATGTGACATCCGGGCCTCGCTCGATGATTGGCCATGCCACGTGGGAAGGGCGCATAGTCGGCCCTGATGAGCATGTGTTTCTGGAAGTGGGGGGCTGCTACCGGCGTTATCATACCGCGATGATGCGTACGGCGATCAATGGTCCGCTGACCGATTCTATGTACAAAGCGCAAGAGCTGATGAAAATGGCATTAGATACCCTGCATGGTTACGTGCAACCGGGCATGACCGTTTCGGATGTGGACAACTTGGTGCGCAATATCATTTCCCATAACGATGTGGGTGCACGGCTGATCACCCGTTCAGGGTATTCCATTGGGATTGCTTTTCCGCCCAGTTGGGATGAGGGCTATATCTGCAGCCTGAAACAAGGGGATTCCACCATTTTAAGGCAGGGGATGACCTTCCATATTATCCCGTGGATGTGGGGCGTGGATGGCAATAAGACCTGCGGAATTTCGGACACCATCTATGTGACCGATACGGGCATTGAGTCCTTTTTCACGCTCGACAAAGACTTTGTTGTGCATGACACGCCGAGCCAATCTGCTCAACCGCACTCCTCTAAGGCCAGACAACAAGCCAAGCAACAAATAAGGCAGCAGACAAAGCAACGAGCCACTACGGATCTGAATATCGTCAATGTGCAGGAGGCCAAAGATGCTTAATCCGATTAGTCCCGCCACCGGGCAACCTCTACAAAGCTATGCCACGCTGACTCGAGAGGAGATGGCAGCGCAGATCACCTTGGCACATCAGGCGTATTCACCGTGGCGAACGTGCAGTCTGGATGCGCGCGCCAGTGTCCTCAAGCGGGTCGCCGCCCAACTGCGGGCTGAGAAAGCCACATTGGCCCAACTCATGACCGATGAAATGGGCAAACCGGTCAAAGAAGCCGGGCCGGAAGTGGAAAAAGCCGCATGGTGTTGCGATCACTATGCCGAGTATGCGGCGACGTATTTACAGGATGATCAGGTAGAGAGCGATGCGGGCAACAGTTATGTCCATTACCAGCCGTTGGGGGTGTTGTTAGGCGTATTACCCTGGAATGCGCCACTGTGGATAGCGTTTCGCTTTCTCGCGCCGGCACTCATGGCGGGGAACACTTGTGTGATGAAGCATGATCCGCACGTGCCCGGTTGCGCGCAGGCCATTGCACAGATCTTTAGTAACGCCGGCGCGCCAGAGAATATCGTGGTGAACCTGCCCATTGAAAATGCATTGGTCAGTGAGGCCATTGCCCATCCGCACGTTCAGGCGGTGTCGTTTACCGGTTCGGCCAAAGCGGGCGGCATTGTCGCGGCCATGGCAGCAGCGCACATCAAGCATGCCGTGCTGGAGCTGGGCGGCTCTGATCCGTGTATCGTACTGGCCGATGCGGATCAGGAGATAGCTGCCGATGTGGCGGTGTTATCACGCATCATCAATGCAGGCCAATCTTGTATCGCCGCGAAACGGATTTTGGTGGAACAACCTATCTATGACGCCTTTGTCGACAAGTTAACTCAGCGTTTAGCCAAGCTGAAAGTTGGGGACCCTAATGATCCCGCCACCGACATCGGCCCCATTGCCCGTGAAGATTTGCGCACCCATTTACATCGCCAAGTCACAGAGAGCGTTATGCAGGGGGCGACCTGCGTGCTCGGCGGTGAGCTGCCAAGTGGTGACGGTTTTTACTATCCGGTGACCTTGCTGACAGATGCACAGCCAGCGATGACCGCCATGCAGGAAGAAGTGTTTGGCCCGGTGATGGTCGTGTGTCCGGTACGTGATGCCGAGCACGCCTTACAGGTCGCCAATGCCAGTGAATACGGATTAGGCGCCGGTGTGTGGACCCGTGACAGTGCGACCGCGCTGCATTTGGCGAAGCAGTTAGAAACCGGTCAGGTGGCGATCAATGGTATTGTGAAAACCGACCCACGATTGCCGAGCGGCGGGATCAAAAAATCCGGTTACGGTCGTGAATTAGGCGAGCAAGGGATCAAGGCTTTTATTAATGCCAAGCAGATTTGGGTGAGATGAGCAAAGAGGTAGGTTAACGCCCCTCTCATTTCATGTGGAGATAACAGTGAGATTCACAACATGAGAGGGATCTACCCCAACTTTTCTATCATGCCGTGAAGAATGCGATACGTCTGGATGCATTGCCGCTCTATAGTGATTAACAAAATAGCGACATGGTGTGGCTTGCAAGGTGTTAAGCATTATTCAGGGAGAATACGGATGGAAAAGCAGGATTATGATTTCACATTAATTGCCCCTCTCGATACGTTAACGGGCGTGGATATGCTGAGCCTTGCCAGTCGCAGTCAATGGCGTATCCAACTGTTGGGTATTAAAGGGGGATGGAATGCCAATTTGGATGTCGCCTCTCTGTATTGCGTCCCAGAAAGCGTGCTGCAGACGTTCGAAGAACAGCGTCAACAGGGAATGGCTGATTACAGTGCGATCGCTCAGGCGGCAATCCAAGAGGCCACCCCAAAAGCCAATGTGATTATTCTGGGGAATGTTTTTACACAGGTATTGCCTTTGTTGTGGGAACAAGCTGGAAAAACCTTGGTCCGGCTGAATAAAGCGCCTACTCAAACCGCGATTCAGGCGTTAAGTGAATGGTTGAGTGAGCCATTGTCGGAACTGGAATTGGCTCATGCCACGTTCGAACGTGATTATATTCCAGGCTTAGCCAGAGAAGGCATTCCTTTAGTCGCGACGGAAGAGGCGAGAGAAAAACCTTTGGCATCGGCGGTGAATACCACGGCGATTTCCTTAACGGATATTCTTCAGCGCAGTTGGCAGTTAGAGCGGGGCGTCTGCCATTGTGATGAGCTTATTGATTTTTCGCGGTTTGAAGCCATCGACCTTGATGATATTAGATTGTATTTGGTGGATGAAAATGCACTCGACAGTCATGATGATTACACTTGCTTGAAGCAAACCTTCCTTGACCGTCTGCATTTATTTCATGCAAACGAGAAAAAGGATGGACAAGCCGCGTATCAAGGCGCAGCGTCTAGACACTCGCCGTTTAAGTTAAAAACCGCCATGGTGTTGTTTTGTAAAGCGGGAGCCGATACCTCATCTTCTCTTTCTGATCATGTTGAGCAGCTATCCCGGGTTGAACTGATAGAATTTGTCACCAGCCAAAATGAACAAGAAGCGATAGCGGCTTTAGCGAATGATACTGCGTTAGAAGGCTTGGCCGAAACGACGATCGTTTCCGGTCAATTCAGCCATTATTTCCGGGCCCAAATTCGACAACGTTCGGTGAATGACACCCGTAATGTGATAGACACGATCGTCGACAACCTGCTGGGATTAAGTTTGAAAGGAGGGCGTCCATTACGTCATTATGGCTGTACCTTCTTTTTACCGTTCAGATTAAAGCATCGCGACAATACTTTCCTGCAACAATTAGATGACAGCAAACAGTGGCATTACAGTAAAACCGTATTGGCCAATGACGTATTTAGTACGGCTTCGCAATCAATGGGCAGTGCTGTCGCTGGTTTTTCTGATAATGAAAATGAGGGATGGAACCGGGTCGCCAATGACCGGGATGCTTATTTGTATTTCCAACCTGTGATTCGTCATCGTTTTTTTAATCTCGATGAAAATAGCTTGCCTTATCACTGTGAGGAAGAAAAAACACCGGAGTCATCCATGAGGGTATGGCGTTTGCTATCGCGTGATGATGAAGAAACGTTACATGCCAGTACGGGGTTACAGTGGGTACTTAAGGAAACCAAGGCATGGGACTTAACGAAGCCTGTTACGGTGTCGGGTAACATTGATAACCTTCATCTTTACCACTTCTATAATGATGTATATATCTTTGCGGTGCAGGTGCATGAACGCTTCTTTGACGGAAACAGTTCTTTTGCTCGGGAAGACAGCGGTTGGTGGCATGATTGTTTCAGATATCTTGGTGATAAAAATAACCTCAAGCATAAAGAGCATGTTTACTCGATTCGACGCGCCATGCTGGCCCCATGGCTAAATTACACCGATAAAATGCGCCAGTTATTCCCATCATTTGCACCACGTCAACAAGATAATGACGTGACGGTGGAATTTGCGTTGCAAAAAGCCGGAGCAACCCCTGACTATACGTCTCGAATCAATAATTACCAGCAACTGAAAGAGGATAAATATACGCTGCCAGAAGATGTCAGCAATATGATGAAATGTTTGTTTACAGGGAATGACACTCCCGAGTTTAAACCATTTATTGATAATCGCATGTTTGTTAATGTCAGCTACGGTTTGGCCGGAAACCCGATGATCAATACCAGCAGTTCGGCTAAATATGAAATGCTCTTTTCCTTAGCCGCTTATGTAGATCCGATGTTTAAAGGCTTTGATCGCCTAGAGGGCTATGCATATGATCGACACTTTGTGACTAACTTGTTGGACAAAGAGCAATACGGCCGCTGGAACGAACTGGGTTCTCGGTTTGCGTATACGGATTATTCAAATGTGTACATGGGGTTCCATAATGAATACAACCATAAAATTGGTCCCTGCCATGTGTTTTCTGTTTACCAAAACATGCTGTTGTTGGGCTTGTTTAATCGCGAAACCTTACACGATTTCAGCGAACGGGTGAGTGAAATATCTAAAACATTAGAAAAAGAAAATGCCAAGCAGTTTAACCAAATAAAGTCTGATTTTGTCACCTTTACCAATGTCTCTTGGTTTAAAGAAGTGTCGTCGCAAATTCAAGGGAAAGAAATTTACCAAAAGATTACGGCGGGGTTGAAACTAGAAGATGAATATACGTTTATTGAAAAAGAAGTAGATGCAGCCGATGGGCATTATAACGGGAACATAATGTCAAGGTTATCAACAGCAGCTGCAATATTAGCAATAGCCATGTTGTTTGCAGAGGCATTAAAAGCCACATTCTATGGTCTGCATATTGGGGTTAATATTGCTTTGTCAGTGGTGTTTTTGGTTTTGACAATTAAAGTAATGAATTACCTTGGTATGAAAGATGAGATTATTGCTTTAGTTATGAATAGAATTGAATCTATGCATGAAACAATTAAGGAAAATCATGTGTTAAATAAAATCAAAAAGACAGTGACAAATGGGGAAGCATCGAACAGTGACCCTTCCTTAATTGTGAAGAATAAAATGAAAGCAGAAGACTTTCCTTCTGAGTCTCCACATAGAGAAGAAACACCACCTCGAAAAGAAAAAGATCACGTATAACTGAATAGCATTATTGATATGGATTGAGGCCACCTTGCAAGGTGGCCTTTTTTTGTCTCTATCTTATCGACACACCGTATGTCATTGGCGGGTGAATGTGTGATTGTTCCCGTGCGTTTGCCAACGGCCTAAACGGCCAAGCGCACTGAAAGGAATAACAAATTATTTTTTAAGTTAGCAGGTAATGTTTCAACGGCCTAAACGGCCAAGTGCACTGAAAGCTAAAGTCTGTTTTTGATGGCGTGGGGTATTAGTTTCAACGGCCTAAACGGCCAAGAGCACTGAAAGAAAACAACATCGACAGCGGAATGTTTGAGTATGCAAAGTTTCAACGGCCTAAACGGCCAAGTGCACTGAAAGATAATGACTGTTAAGTTAGTCGTAAACCAAGCGGTAAGTTTCAACGGCCTAAACGGCCAAGTGCACTGAAAGAGGACTGAAGAGAGACAGAGAAGAGAGAAGAAAAAAGTTTCAACGGCCTAAACGGCCAAGTGCACTGAAAGTGGTGGTATTATTTCAGTATGAACTTCAATAAGATAGCCCCCTGTTTCCTCCGCCCTAACGTTATCCACAAGCAACGACCTTTTTGCATAACACGCATTGTTGATACCTTTCATGATTCTATCACTAATGGGTTGTTAATAAGGATAAAAATGCCCGTGCTGTTAAAGAACCGATTCAGTCGCTGACTCATAGTATTTCAGCTTGTGGAAACGTTGCAACGGGTGTCTGGCGGATTACGGTTTTTTCACTGTGCATTGTGAGACAAAGCGGCCGTGTGTTTGCCAATGGGTAAAGCAGGCTTTTAGCAGCTGGGCATCATACAAAGCATTATGGGGTTGACCGGCATCTGCCATCATTGAGTGAGCGGGCAATAACTGTTGGCGTGGGGTGAGCGGGTCAATCTGCTGCAAGGTCAACAGTGTTGAAAAGTCATGCACGATATAGGTTAACGGGGCGGGCAAGTGTAGTGAACCGCCAAACAGTTGGCAAAATAGCACCCAATCGTATGCCGGGCAATCAGCCCACATCTCTATATCATCATACACACTTAACCACTCTGTCAGCGCTGCCGCAATGTGCGGTTCGGTGTCAAATATCCATGTACTTTGTTGTGCGGTGCTGAGCGCATCATGGCGAAAGGTTGCCTGATTGTCTGGTTGGGTCAGCCATTGCATATGGGGCAGCACATGTTGCTGCAACCACGGGTCTAGGGTATAGGTTTTTGCCTCCATGCACTCGGCATAAAATGTGCGTCCGTTTTCATCCACCAAGGCCAGGCTCAGTAAACGTGCCGATTGGGTCAGTGCGGTAAATTCAGAATCAAAAAACACTCTCACCGTCTTATCCTTTTATGTGCCGTTATTTTCTCATTGTAAAGCGGGGAATGCCCCATGCCAACGGCCAAGCGCACTGAAAGGATGATCTCTGAATGTAAGTTCGCAGTTCCTTCTTTGTTTCAACGGCCTAAACGGCCAAGCGCACTGAAAGACTATCAAATTTTAGTGGGCACCCAATACAGAATGTTTCAACGGCCTAAACGGCCAAGCGCACTGAAAGCAAAGAGTATGTTGATGATACTTTCAACAAACTGTTTCAACGGCCTAAACGGCCAAGCGCACTGAAAGAGTTTCGTGAGAAAATGCATGCTAACAAACAGCGAAGTTTCAACGGCCTAAACGGCCAAGCGCACTGAAAGACGGTAAATTTTTACTAAAAATGCGGATAACCGCAGTTTCAACGGCCTAAACGGCCAAGCGCACTGAAAGACAATAAGACAGCTATCGACCATGCAAAATTCTACGTTTCAACGGCCTAAACGGCCAAGCGCACTGAAAGAAGTCCTGTTCAACACCCATGTGTCACATGGTGTTAAGTTTCAACGGCCTAAACGGCCAAGCGCACTGAAAGCACATTACTGATGTGGATGCGTCTGTTCATTCAGACTTGTTTCAACGGCCTAAACGGCCAAGCGCACTGAAAGAATTAAGGATGTTTGATTATGAAATTCATGAATGTGGTTTCAACGGCCTAAACGGCCAAGCGCACTGAAAGTCCGTGCGGATAAGAAATCCGATCAAGTCATAAGGAGTTTCAACGGCCTAAACGGCCAAGCGCACTGAAAGGGTAGCATTATTTCAGTACGCACATCAATAAGATAGCACCCTGTTTTCTCCGCCCTAAAGTTATCCACAAGCACCGGCCTTTTTGCATAACACACATTGTTGATACCTTTTATGATTATATCACTAATGGGTTGTTAATAAGGATAAAAATGCCCGTGCTGTTAAAGAACCGATTCAGTCGCTAACTCATAGTATTTCAGCTTGTGGAAAAGTTGCAATAGGCTCTCCCCATATATCAAACGACTTTTTTCGGGCATTGTGAGGCAGCCAGTAAAAGCGCAAACTGTCTGTATCATCCACGTATTTTTTGCAGCGTTTTTTCAGCGTGGTTAACGCTTTATTATCCCTCAGGGTGATCTCAAACACCGAGTATTGTACACGCTCACCATACCCCAGCAGTAACCGGCTGAGGCGACGGCGTTTCTTGTCATCTTCTATATCAAAGCAAGCAAGGTAAACGTACATGGTTCAGCTCCTTTTGTGTCAGTGATGCGGTGTGTTTATTGGGGAGTCCAAGGGGTAAATACGGTATCAAGCTTTAATGCCATTTTGACGTCTCGCGTTTGTTGCAAAATATCATCAATCAATCGTGTTTCTTTTTTGGACCGTTGGTAAGTTAACGCCGTCAGTAGTGCCGTCAGGAAGGTTTTTCTGGCCGCCGCACTCATCTCACAACCCTCATCGGTAAGGGCAAAGTCTTCCGGTTTTAACTGGCGTTTATGCACCATCGTTAGCACGACACGCTCGACAATCACGCGAATAGGTTCCATTAAATCAGAGGCAAGTGTTTTGTGCGCTCCGTGATTTTGGTGATAAAAGCCCGCCCATGGACACAGCCCCACCATTTGAATCAGGGTGTCACATAAGTGGTAGAGATAGGTATACCCCAGCGAGAGCATGGCGTTAACGGGATCGGTTGGCGGGCGTTTATTGCGGCCATTAAAGTCCCATTCTTCCGGGAGGCTTTCCCTGAAAAATTGCCACAACAGTTTGGCGGCCTCACCTTCATGCCCCAATAGCGTTGCACTGTCTTCCACCCGTTGGATTTTTTGTTTGATGCGTTTCAGTGCCTCTTTGCCATGCCAGTGAGGATCGCGGCGGGTAATGAGGGCAATTTGCCCCGTTACACGGGCAGTGATCACGGCCTTGGCATATTTTAATGCGGTATCCGGTTGCTGAAATTGGACCGTTTGTAACAACCAAAGCGGGTAGCCATGCGAGGGCTGGTTCGCACAGGCGACGCCTTGGTACTGACCGTATCGTGAGGCGAAGTGAACAGGAATGCCCTGTTGCATCGCCATACGCAATGCCGGTGTGGTGATATGGTGAGGGCCGAGTAATAACACGCTTTCGATGGCTTGCCAGCTGAAATAGCGATCTTTGTCCTCTTGCGTGACTTTGAGTTTGTTATTGTGGCATGTCAAAAAGGCAAGGCTGCCCGTAATGATTAGGAAGGTGCCTAAATGCTGGCGTTCACCGATTTTCTGTTCGGTTTTCGCCTTGGCGACAGTGAGTTCGCGCGCATGGTTGGGGTAAGCGGCATTCAGCAGGTGTGCTTCTTTTCGGTAGGCGGTACTGGTTTCAATGGCGTAACCGTCAATAAAGAGAAAGCCGAGATAACGGAATCCTTTTTTAGCTTCCACAATATGGGTTTTACGCGCTTTGAGGGTTAACCCATGTTCATTCAGAGAGGCGATAACGTGGGGGAGCGCCTGTTGGGCTTGTTGCTGTGAGGTAAAGAGCAACACAAAGTCATCAGCATAACGTACCAACTGGTAGTCCAGAGCCAGCATATCGCCATCAAAGTCATCCAGAATCAGGTTGGCAAGCAGAGGGCTTAAGGGCGAACCTTGAGGGAGCCCTTGTGTACGGGGGATTTCATCGCCGTCTGGGGTACGAATAGGCGCTTTTACCCAGTTCATGATCACGGGAACTAAAGGATCTGACGGGAACAGTAGATGCAGACGTGCGGCGAGGTTTGTCCAGCACACACTGTCGAAAAAGCTGTCGACATCACTTTCTAATGCCCACTCATAACCTTGACGAATAGCATCGTTAATGGCGTCTTTGGCGTTGAAACGGGAACGCCCTTTACGGTAACCGTAACTTTGATGTTTCCATAACGGATCGAATGCTTCATTGAGTAAGCTGGCGACGGCTTTTTGCAGTACACGGTCTTGCCAAGGGGGAATAGAGAGTGTGCGGGTGCCACCGTCGTCTTTGTCTATATCGACTTGTTGCAAGGTGGGGGCGGTAAAGGTGCCCTCAAGCAATTGTGCACATTGCTGGCGCAACTGGGTCAGGGTGTGTTGCTTTTGCGTTTCAGACAGATCACCGCGCCACGATTTATGCAGCGCCTCGGTTATGCGGCTTTCGCTGATACTTTGGTGCAATAGCGCATGCGCCGCAGAAGGCTGGGGAATACACGTTTCCCCATTAAGGGTGAACAGTGTAAAGCGCCCTAAACCAAATGCCCGGCTTTGGCCTATCCCTATAAATTGGCCTAATACCAGCAGGGCGACACACCAGCGGGGCAGTTGTGCTAACCCTTGGCAGTGTGCGGTAAATAAGGTGCCCCCCATATTTTTCTTATCTTGTGTGTAAGATGCCGGTTGCTGTTTGTGCTTATTCTGCCCGTAGTGATGAGCGATCCAAAAGCTGATTTCCGGCGTGAACGTAAAAGAGGGCCACGCTGTGCGGGCATAGCGTGTGCCGCTGATTTGCTCGATTAAGCCGATGAAGGTGTCGTTTAGGCGCTGTGCCAATAGCGCATCTGTCAAATCTTGTTTGTTGTGGCAATACCGTTGCGTGCCTTTGCGGTTGGGCGAATTGTTAGCTTGAGAGGCCATTTTTTTTAACCGCATGGGCGTGGTGCAACGTAACTGGCATTGGTCTTGCTCTTGCCAAAATGCGACATATTCAGCCAGGGCATCTAAGCCAAATGGGGTGCAGTCTTCAAGTTGCGTGACATCGTGTCCGGTGAAATAACATTGTATGCGGTGGCAGCGGAGGTTTTGCTGAAACACGGCTGTGCGAGGCAGTGCGTCGGCACTGCGAGGTAAATGTTGCAGTGCGGTAAGGGCGCGTTGCAGTTGTGCGGTGCCGTTGGCTGTGGCCGTTAAGGTGAAGCGGTACAAGTCGCCCGTTTGGTAATGGGTATGGCCATTCTCTAACGGTTGAATGCCGAATCCATCGCTAAACCCTGCCGGGCTACCACACAGCGTGCGTAACCAAGCATGTAGTGGTACGTGATGAAGAAAATCGGTTTTGATGGGGTGTGTGACGGCCAGTGTGACGACCACACTGCGCAATGGCAGAAGCTGAGCGATGGGTTCAATACTGTTAAGAGGTGGATTTATCATACCGATGATCTTCCTTGGTATGCCCCTCACAGAGAGGGGCGGGTAGGGTTATTTTTTACGGGGAGCGAGGGTTTTCACCAATGGTTGTGGTGGTGTGTTACCTTGCAGTGGCTTAAGGCTTTGATAAGGCTGTTGTATTGTTTTCTTTGGATTATTCGTGGCTGTAAGGGTGTCGTCGTTATTCACAAACCATTCAAAAATTTTGGCATCACTTCGCTGGCCGCCAGGAAGCGGGTAGCTAATAGGGGCATCGGTGAAGTTATTTTCATCCGCCAACATCGCAACCTGTTGCAAGGCTGTTTGGATAATCAGCGGGTTATCCGCATGGTTAAGTGCCGGGTGTTCGCTTAACGCTACGGGGTGGGCATGTAACGACTGTTGTTCTAGGTCGGCCAAGTATTGTGCCAAAGCCGGCTGGCATTGCTGTGCCTGCATGGTGGTGAGCCATTGCTGTTGCTCAGCATTCGGCTGATAGCCGCTTAAGACTTGTTGGTATACCGGTGAGGTTTCTAATGTGCTGTAGCGCTGTTGTGGTTGTTTGAGAAACACGCCCAGTATGTCTAACTCAACCTTGCCATAGCCGTAGGGCTTACCCATGCCCAATTGCTGATGAAAGGTCGGGACCCCCGTGTTTTGTTTGGCGCCCAGTGATGCCAGTAACAGTGACAACTCCTCTTGCGTAAGGTTGTCGAATTCAATGTGAAAACCAAAGGCCGGGGTTGTGGAGGCTGGAACGACTTCTGCAATCGTATCCATCGCGTCAGTGCCTGTAGTGCCCCTTGTCTGTTCTTGTGTGTGTTGTAAATAACGTTTTCTGCCACTGAGTGAAAAGGCCGTTTTTTCATCAGTAATCTGTTTTTTTCCTAATCCTTGCCCTTTGGGTGAAGACAAGTAGAGGGATGGGCTGGGTGGTTTGGGAGATGACAGTGTTAACGGGTGACTGAGTCGAGTTCCAAGATCCGCATTCAGTTTGACGGCATCGTAAAAGCGGACGCGAGAGGCCAGTGCACGCCCTGCCTGGTGGTTGTTACCGGCGGTTTCAGGCAACGTTTCGACGGCGCCAAACACACATTCAGCGGGCGTCAGTGATTGGGTGTCACTGCGTTGTCCCCAAGGTAAATAATGGTCGTGGCCTGCGTTTTTCATGATGCCGTAGGTAGATTGCCCCGTGACTTCCTTACGCCAAATTTGGGAAAGGGATAATTCAGTTATGATTTCTTTTTCACAGTCTAATTTGAAGTAATAGATGTCTCCTTCTTCAACGTGATGAATATCGCCTTTTTTATGTTTTTTCCAATTATTAGGGATAAGGTTATTATGTCTATTGTTATTTAATATGGCGTTAAATCGTTCCAGTACTTCTTTGGGTATGGTAAAGGCTGTTGTTGAAGCTAATTTTTCATCTGAAAATGGGATTAAATATTCATACAGTTTAGTTGTTGGTAGTTGAGCGTCTCTTTTTTCAATATCACCTTTGCAATACAGGATGCATTTTATGAAATCGTTTTTATTAAGTGATGGATTTACATTTATATGCTGAAAAAAATCTTGAGATGTACCAAAAAATGCATCATCCGCTTCATCAGCTGGCAGATGAAGACCGCTGAGCATGTATTCGTTATTCTTAATTTGGTCTATTTTTAATTTGCCTGGGTACCCACTTTCGCAGAGTGAATCAGCAATAGATGTAAATTCATATTTTTTCTTAATGAAGATAAACTTTGGGTTGTTATCGTTGTGATGGTAACACTCAAGAGGAACATTAAGTCGACTTAAAAAGTTTCCTGTGACTTCAACAGATTTACCACAGACATTATTATAACAATGCACATGGTAAATCAGAAAATCTTCCCAAAATTCAGTGTTTTGATAGCAGCACTCATCAAGTACTTCGTCATTATATTCTTGATTAAATTCAGGCAAACCACTCTTGTCTGTGAGGGTAAGACGCCCAAGGTTGAGGGGTTTTAACTTTAATTCATCATTTTCACGGACAATCAACCCTAGTGTTGAAAATGTGTTATCCGGTGAAGCCGTCACACGTGATGAATAATGAGTATCATTAATGACCCTCATCGCCGAATCACTGATGATTTCCGCTGTACTGGCGACCATGCCCCGCAGGCTATTGGCAGGGATACTGAGCTGAGGTGTCCCTGGGTTAGCCGGCGTGGTGGTGCGGTAAAAGCGCACGGTATCTGCCGGAGTGTCTTTATCATCGTGAGGGGCGCCGTCACCCACAATCAGGCCACTTTTATTGGTTAAGGCAACATAAATCGCGCCACTGAGGGTATTGGTTTGCCATCCTTGATGGGTGACATGAGTCTGACCCGTTTTGATGGTGTTGTAATCCAGCCCGTTGTTTTGAGTATGGGCCTTGTCATTAAAGGGAATGAAATGGAACGGGTTGTAGAAGGTATGGGTCATGATACGTGCTCCTGTTGGGCAACAAAGGCGAGGTTGAAGGCATCCATCAGTTCGCCAAGGTTGGGCAGGGATGCTTGGTTCCAATAGGCAATAAACTGCCCCCAATGCGTGATGTGCGGACAGTCAGCCGCGAGCACACTGTCGGTTATCTGGATATGGGCGGTGGTTTTCCCAAAGCCTTTATTTTTTAAGCCGCCCAGCAGTAATTCGCCGTCCAGTAAGTCGCGCAGGATAAGCAGTAGCATGGCCAGTTCGCTGTGGTATTGACGGCTGAACAAGCGGTTGTCGATTAACAGCTCGCCCTTGTAGTCGGTGATTAGGCATTTTTCGACCGAGTACAGAGCCCCGTCTTTGACGCCGCCGGTAAAACGGTCGATGGCAATGAAACGTTGCTCGGTGAGTTGCGGTTGTTGCGCCACAAAGTCTGTGAGTTTGATGGTTGAGGCATGTTGCTCATCGCCAAAGAGCCGGCTGAGTAATGCGGTGGCTTTTTGTTCGGCCGTGTGTGCGTGGCGTTGACCGTCGGAGTCTGCAAAAAAGTGATTCAATGTATTGAGAATTTTCTGCCCTTGGTGGCGCATGACCCCGCGCAAGCTGGTGGCGGGCAGAATGATCTCGCCTTGTGTGTTACGTAGCAGTGTCGCGACGTGATAGGACTGTGCTTTACCTTCTTTTTCTTCACTGTGCTCAGCGGTTTGGCCAGAGCCAATAAACAACGGCGATAACGGGGTGAGGGTAATAGCGACACGGGTGTAACCGCTATTCGCTGGTGTGCAGTCCTCCGTCTTGATGGGCAGGGCATGCACATAGTCAGAGAGAGGTGCTGCCGATTGAGCAGAAAGCCACTGCATGTAGTGCGCTTGAGTAATGCCATACAGGTTATCCATACACAGAGAAAAGGCGCCAAATTGATTGTTGCCACCTCGTCCAAGGGTAAAGTGCGCATTGCCCCAGCGCTGCAGTAAGGTGATGAGTGCGGTAAGTTGTTGCTGGGTGGCTTGTTCTATGTGCACCGTGAAGGTGAAAGGCGTTCCGGGTTTGATGCCGTTATGGTCAAACAAATGGGCGTCTTTTGCGGTACCGGTGACCGGGTCGATACGGTTACGTGTTCGCGTATGGGTCAGCGAGTCGGTTTTGTTATCAAGACGGCAATAGGCATTAAGAAACCGCACATTGCCGCCAACACTGGTTTGGGTTTGGGTTTGGGTTTGAGTTTGGTTTTCCTGCAACGAGGCTTTGTCACCAAAGATCCACTGGGTGTGGGCCTCAGGGGTATCAAAACAACGGGCGGCATTACGTACACTGCCTTTCAGGCTTGAACCCGGAATATAGAAGCGTTGGTCTTTGTCCTGGCACAGTGCCATCTCATTTTCAGTAATGCGATGAAGGGCTTCACTGTGGTGATTTTCAGGTTTGATCTCGCTGTCTTTTGTGACACGTTCACCGTTGCCAATGCTGAGTGGCGTTAAGGGGGTAAGTGTCGCTTCCAGGGTGAGGTGGTAGTAAGTCTCTTCCATGTCAGTGTCCTTATGCTGTCTCTGTGTCATTGACGGGACCAAAGCGGTAACCGGTTTGTTTCAGGGCGCTTGAGTTTTGGTTATACGTGGCTTGGTATGTCGTCATGACACTGATCTCGGCGAAGCCGTTTTGCGGCATATAAGGGGTGGAGCGCCAAGAGAGCGTGTTACACGCGACGGGCAATCCGCTGTGGCAATATGCGGCCAGTTGTTGTTTCAGTGCCGTGACATCTTGTGCCAGTACCTTAAAGGCAAAGGTGCTGCCGGCGGTGACCAACATGTGGCTGTGATATGCGTGATCTTCAGATGTACGGAAACGGTGATAGAGGTAATCCCCGCCGACGACTTTTGTGTCTGCATGGAAGGCGAGAAGTTGTACTTGACGCTGGCCATCGACGGTAAAGTGTTGGTCGAAATAGTGGGTGAGCAATGTCTGCAGCGCCGTACGAGGCGTTGAAGCGTGCTGTTGTAATTGCTCATGTGTAAACAGCTGTGCATCACTTTCCAGTTTGATTACAAATAGCCCATCGGGCTGCAAGCCATGCTGGTCTAATGACGGTAATGCTATGTTGTCAAAGTGCATCGCAGTGAGCTTTGCCTTGGTTTTACCGGCTTGCAATAGCCCTTTTCTTAATAGCGTTTGCAATGTGAGGCTAAGCTGACGTTGTTCCGCATGAGTTGCTGCCGTTGTTGGAGGGAGCGAGAAGGCGGTTACCCATTGCGTGTCGGTGTTATCAACGACTTCAATGGCATGCAATTGGCTGTTTTGCGCTGACAGGGTGTTGGCATCGACGGCCGTGTGGACGCTGAGGTGGCGTTTTGGGGCATAGCCGTTGACGTTAAAGGCCGTACTTGTCGCGGTATCGGGGGCGGATTTGTAGTCGGTTGGAAAGGCGCCGGCGACAATGTCTGCGCTGCTTTTTAGGGCATGCGGCGTGGCACAAGTGGCGGCATTAATGAAGATGTCTTTCTTGCCGACGTTGAAGCATTGTAGCGATAAGGGGGGTGATTGTGGTCGAGTCAGCCCTTTGCCGTTATTGACAGAAGGTACCGGCAGCGCGTGTTTGACCACCAGTTCATCAAAATAGATTTTGAGCGGGTGATCACTGACTAATTGACGGAAGTCCGTGCTGTTGGCGATACACGCTTTGATGGCATTGCCCGGAATGTCATCTGAAGTGGTGAAGGTGTTGTTCGTTTTACTGCGCGGTTGGGCAAAACAGAGTGGTCGGTCAGCCGAAAAGGCGACGGTAAGTGCTTGCTCTGACAGCGTGGTTGACAGGTGTGTGGTTGACAGGTTTGTGGTTGATAGCTGCGTAGATGTTTGCCGATCAGAGGCTGGCTTTATTTCATCAAACTTCACCTTGATGTCTGCGATTTGTCCAAACCCAACGGTTTTGAACGCGCCCAGTGCGCGGATATCTTGTATGGCTTTGTTGAGCCATGTTTCCAGTGTGGTGGCGTTTAATGCGGCGCTTTCTTTGAAATACCCCATTCCCTCGAAGGTGACGCGGGTATTGGGGGGGTATTTTGCGTCAATAACCTGAATGTGCCCTTTTTTAACGGTACCCGTGTCCTGATCAATTGCGATTCGGTAGTGTTTAGTTTCACGGCGCGTACTTTCAGTGGTGTCGACATCATCTGAAGACAGTTCTGTTAAATGCCATGGAAAGACCAAATGCCCATTGGTGTAAGGGGGTTCATTGTGTCCTTTTTCAGTATGTTTAGGGACGTCATTTTTTTTGTTGCCAAACCCTTCCATGAGGACGGAGGTGAGTGGGTCACTCGGCACTAAGTGCTGCCATTGTTCGAGTTTATGGCGGATATTGCCTTTGAGTAAGGTACCGTTGATGAGTAGCTTGCCGTCTTTAGATTGGGCAAAAGTATCCAGCCCAAAGCGCATGGCACCAACGCCTTTAGTGATAAAAGGGGCAACAAGCGTGAGTGTGAAAGTCACATTGTAATCTTTCATAGGTGGCCTCCGGCTTGATAGTGGGTTGTTTTAGGGTGCTCTGGGGCGAGGTAGTCGTACAGTTCCAATAGGTGAATCCAGAATAGGGTATTGGTGTTTTGATATTCGCGAGGTGTTTCAATGGTCGGCTGTTCATCTTCTTCTTTGTCTTTCACCTTGATGGATAGGGGGGTGAAGAGTGTCAGTAGATACTTGATGCTCTCTTGATGATCCTCGCCGTTGCTGTACAGCACTTTGTTTAAGGCATCCCCTAATTGAGCTGTGGTGCCTTTGCGGTTGGCTTTTTCTTGTTGTGATGATGATCCTTGTGCTTCAATCTCGGCCGCTTGAGTGGCAATGGCCTGTTCTACCAAGTGATACATAGAAGCGCGAGGTAAGGCGTCGAGTTGGTTTTTTAGGTTAGGGCAGATATTGGGATCGCCATTGCCGCCTAAACGGAAAGTATCGGTTAATGCCAAGGGGGTTCGGTATTTGGCTATCTCACCGTATTGTGCCTGCCAGAATTCGGATAACGCTTGGGTGGGGTAGTCGATAGATTCCAACACCATATAATCGAAATAGGTGTGCTTGCGGCCATTTTCGAGTGATTTAATGTTATCTGCCAGTGAGATAGCGGCCGTTTGCGCTTTTTGAATCGGTGTTTTGTGGCTACAAAACACCATGCCAATAGAATGGGTCAGTATGTTTTTATTGATATCGAAAGTGCCATAGTCCGAAATAAAGTGATCTAAAACGCGAAAACCCAGCCAGGCTGGGACCACAATTGTCATTTCATCGCCGCCCCATAAGAGCGTTTCTAATGGAATAAAAGAGCCACCTTCATCAAATTGGATAGCCCCCTGAATCTGTAGAAACTGCACTAATGATTGAAGGTAAGCATCCCGTTTTGCTTTAAGGGCGACATCAAAGTCACGCTGAGCTTGGATTTGTTCAGCATTCCCCATTTTTGATTTGATGATATTGCGCTGAATTTTGCCGAAGCTATTGCCGTCTGCATAGATAACGGCCACTTTGCCATTCAAACTGAGTACATCATGGGTACCAGCCAGCGCTTCTAAATCATTGGGAAAGGCGTATACATTGCTGACGTGATGTTTTTCCTCAGAGCTGGATGTCTTTGGATTATACAGGCTCGTTTTTAAGTCTTTTCCATATTGATAGCGATAATGTGTGCTTCGGCTAATGGCATGCCCTTTAGCTGCTTTGATGTAATGACGGGTCACATCCGCTGGGAGTACACCATTCAAGGCACAGGCAGCGTGGGCGTTATGCTGAACGGGTAAGATGGCGCTGCTAAACTGTGTGGCTTGGTCGTGCCGGCCTTTGGCGAATAAGACTTCTTTGGCGGTCAGGTAATCTGTCGCCGATGCCGTATTGACGGTAAAACTGAACATGTCAGTGAGTGCTAAACCGTCATGGACTTGATCCAGCATTTGCCAGGCCAACGATTCGGCTTTTTCAAGCGATAAGCCTGTCACTTCGAAAATGCCGGTTGAGCCGCCGAGCGTAATTGCAGAGATGGCTTCGCCTTTTTCTTTATTGCAAAACTCTTTCGCAAAGACTTCAAATTTCTCTATTGCGTCTTTTAATAAATGGCTACTGCCACGAATAACGCTGAGCTGGTTGGTATCTAGGATGGTGTTATAGATATTGACCGCTTCTATTTTTAAATAGGATTTATGTTGCGACATTTCTTCCTCCCTGAATTGGGTGTGCATACCATAGGATGACCAGTCGTTGCGATTAATATTTAATCAGCTGCCGCCATGTAAAGATGCTGTTTTTTGGGAAAAATGTAGATTTTGAGACAGGAGCTGCAAAGGGAAGAGAGCATGAGATAGCGATGTAAAAGTATTGTTGTTCGCCTCACGTTTTTGTAATACGAGGACTTATTCATTGATAATTGACTCTAAAATGCATGAGCTAAATTAATGGTGCTAAGGACAGTGAATGACAAGATTAAGTGATAGCGAAAATACGCCGAATCAATCATCAATTTGGGCTGATGCCATTGTTCACGACGGCGACAACGTGTTGCGACCACTGTCGCCGTGGTCGCCAACCATTCATCGGTATCTCGATCATTTACACCGACACGGCATCACGCAAGTGCCCCGTTGTGTCGGCATTGAAGGCGATCAAGAACGCCTGACGTTTGTGGCGGGAGAGACCTTCAATTATCCGCTGACGGGCGATATTGCCCATTTGGATGCATTGACTTCGGCGGGGGCGTTACTGCGCCGTATTCATGATGCGTCAGTGTCTTTTTTGTCAGCGCCTTTTCTCACTACAGGCGTCGATGAGCGTATTTGGATGTTGCCGCCACGGGAACCCGCCGAGGTGATCTGTCACGGGGATTTCGCGCCTTATAACGTCGCGCTGCAGCAAGGCCAAGTCGTCGGTGTATTTGATTTTGATACCGCTCATCCCGCGCCACGGCTGTGGGATTTGGCTTATGCGATCTACTGCTGGGCGCCGTTTAAGACCCACGAAGCAGACAGGCTTGGGACGTTAGACGATCAGATTCTTCGTGCAAAAGCGTTTTGTGACAGCTATGGGGTAACCCAAGCGCAGCGAGCAGCTCTCGCCGCCGCGATGGTTGAGCGCTTAACTGCTTTGGTGGATTTCATGCACACGGAAGCGAATAGCGGCAATGTACAGTTTGCTGCCAACATTGTCGATGGACACCATTTGGCGTATGTCGCTGATATTGCTTATATCCAACGTCATGCGGTGGCGATTACGCAGGGAATATTGATGACGTCGGATCATGAATAACTCCGTGAAATTGCAAAAAGTATCATAATCGGTGTGTATTGTGTTTTCTTTGATACTTATCGTCCGCTTTGTGTGGAAGGGCTGGGGTACACTTGCTCTCGAACTTAAGAGAAGGAGATGACCCATGAAGACCGCCCGTTTTTTCCGCAAAACCCCTGTATTGGCTGCGTCTATGCTGTCACTGAGCCTGCTGGTGGCACAATCAGCCAATGCGTTTGAGCTGACCAGTAAGGATATTCAGGAAGGCCACCCGATGGCGAAGACCTTTGAATATAACAGCTGGGGCTGTGATGGCGGTAACCAGTCACCACAACTGATGTGGAAAGATGCGCCAAAAGGCACTAAGAGCTTTGCGATTACCGCTTATGATCCGGATGCACCGACTGGCAGTGGTTTCTGGCACTGGGTAGCGTATGATATTCCGGCGAATGTGACGGCCCTGCCTCGCGGCGTCGATATCAACAAAATCGGTGGTAAAACAGCCCGTATTGATTACGGCACCACAGGCTTTGGCGGCGTGTGTCCACCGAAAGGCGACGGTATGCACCGTTATCAGTTTACGGTTTGGGCGTTGCCAACCGCGACGTTGAATGTGGGTCCTAACACCACGCCAGCAGTGATTGGTTTTACGTTGAATAACATGGCATTAGGTAAGGCTAAGTTAACAGCAACCTTTACCCGATAAGCCGTAACAAGATAAGACAAGGGGGAGCGTGATGGCGCACCAATATCAAACGACATGGTTTCGTGCCGGGCAGCAACAACCGCTGCGCAATGTGCGGATCCACTCTCCCAGTCTGATCCACATTCTGTCGGGCAGTAAACGTCTGTTCTGGCAAGACAGTACGCAGGAGGTCGTGTCCTCTTCTGGACTGTTATGTGAAGCGGCTGCCTCATTGAGTTTTGATAATGTGCCGCATCAAGGCCGCTTTCTGTCACGCATGATCAGTTTTCATTGTCAGCCGACAGAGGCGATGCTGGCCATGAGTCAGTCTCGCCCTCAACCTGAAACATCACCGATAATCCGTATTGATACGGCGTTAAACGCCACACTTGATGCGCTGTTTTCGTTCGATCTCAATACCATGAGTGAAGCGACCCAAACGTATTGGGTCATGGGGCTTTATCAACAATTGGCAGAGCAGGGGACATTGCATCTGCTCTTTCCGGAAACCACGTTGTCGTTCAGCCAGCAACTCAGCCGTTATTTGTCGCATTCGCCCGATGAGGAACATCCGCTAGAGCAGGCGGCTACCCATTTTGCCATGAGCCGCGCCACGCTAATTCGAAAACTAAAAGCGGAAGGGCGGCAATATCGCGATGTGCTGGCGGAAGTGCGTTTAAATCATGCGTTGTATTTAATGCAGCAGGGACAGACCAATGTCGCCATGCTGGCACAATGTTGTGGCTATCAATCTGAAGGGCGATTCAGCCAGCGTTTTAAAGGGAAGTTTGGCGTAACGCCGAGCGGGTATTTAAAAACGTTATCTGCTGATGTGTAAAAGCTAAAGTGAAAGGGCATGTTATTTGACATGCCCTTTTCGTGCTTGTTATGTGTTAACGTGACAGCCTGTTATGCCGTTTCTGTCGTGGAAATGGTATCAGTTTCTGTCGATGTTTTTTCAAATGCGAGAATGTCGGCAGGCTGGCAGTCCAGAGCCTCACACAGCTTATCGAGTGTTGATAAACGTATGGCTTTGGCTTTGCCATTTTTTAACACCGATAAATTTGCCTCGGTAATATCGACGGCTTGCGCTAAGGTTTTCAAACGCATTTTTCGTTTTGCCATCATGACATCTAAATGAATTCGAATCGTCATTATTTGTTCCTAAACCGTGTGACGCTGTTCATCGGCCAGTTTATAGCCTTCCAGCATGACCCATGAAATGATCAAGAGAATTCCCCCCAATAAGACAGTAGCGGCATCTATACCGTTAAAGCCCAGTACGATGAGGCGCTCTCCAGGAGGGTTGTTGAAAGACAGAATGACCGATATCACCGTGCTGTATACGACAGAGCCCCCAACCCAATAAAAAATAGTCATCCCTAATTTTTTGTAGCTCTGTGCATTTTCCAACGTAAATATGTTGTTGTTTTCATAGTTGTGAAAAAGGCGGATCAGCACGGTTAATGCATACATAATTATGCTGCAAAGTAACAGGCTGGCCAGTGCTGCCAAGACGCGTGTTGTGACCGAAAGAGGTTGCTGAGTGTATTCAGCAATGGTGTCGGTAAACGCAATAATAGCCAATGGCGCATCATATTGAGTATGAATGGTGGCCCAGTAGTAACAGGTCATGATGGGTACTAGCACTAACAGACCTTGAAATAGTTGTCGAATACGGCGGCATTGCGTTTGAATCGCTGACATAAAACATTTCCTTTGTTGGATAATCATGTGCTGACCTTACGTATCGACTTTTCTTCTATCAATAAATAATTATCGTAAAACGATAAATTACAGTTGTTTTACGATGGCTCTCATGGGTTTTTGAAATGTGTTGTAACTGATGTTATTGATGGTAGGGGATAGCATTAATGCGGAGAAACGAAGAGGCAATAAAGTGTAAAAGAATGAACGTGAGGGAATAAAAAGAGGGATCGTTGATCCCTCTTGAAGTGTGAAATGTTGTGTTTACATTATTTCAGCGATCAGAACACGATCTTAGAAATAAAGTAGCCAGCGGTTACGGCAGAAATCACCATGACAAAACCTGGCAGGATGTAACTGTGGTTGACCACGTAGGTGCCAAGTTTGGTGGTACCGGTACGGTCGAAAGACACACAGCCGATTTGTCCGGCACCCGGTACGATGAAGTCACCACAAGTCGCAGGGTAAAGGGCAACAAGCAATGCAGGTGGAATACCCATCGCGGCGCCCAAAGGCATCAGTGCCGATACCGTTGCAGACGGGCTGAAAATGACCGCTGAGAAGCAGAACAAGATCAGGCCGAACATCATTGGCGCGCTTTCTACCATGCCTTCAAAGGTGGTTTCAAAGAATGGCTGATACGCGTTAAAGAACGTACCCGTCATCCAGGAAATACCGAATACGCCCACGACACCGATCAAACCCGAGCGGAATACTGAGCCTGAGGCGAACTTATCACTTGGCACTTTGGCGAAGATGATAATGAACAGCGCACACGCCAGCATCACCATCTGGATCAGCATTGGCGTCGACAGTACCACCGTCTTGCCGTCGATGTCCCAAGATGGCAGCAGTGACTTGAACGTACCGAACAGAATGACAGTCGCTACGCCTAAACCGAACAACAATACGCTCAGTTTTACCGTTTTAGTTGGCTTGTATTCTGCGCGTTCAGCCATGACCGCTTCGTCTTCGTGTAGCATTTGGTATTCACCAGAGGCCACGCGACGCTGGAATTCAGGATCATTTTCAAGTTCAGCACCACGCTTGTACACGAAGGCACAACCACACAGGGTACCGATCACAAATGCTGGCATGCTCACTGCAAGGATCTGGAAGAAAGACACACCGTACATGGACAGGGTCGCAATCATACCTGCTGTTGCCGCACTCATAGGACTTGCGGTGATAGCGATACCTGAGGCGATAACCGCCATTGACATTGGACGTTCAGGACGGATTTTTGCTTCCGCCGCCACTTCCGCGATAACCGGATACACCGCAAACGCCACGTAAGAGGTACCACAGAACACCACAAACATGGAGGAGATCAACGGCCCCAAAAACGTAATGGCACTTGGCTTTTTACGCAGTAATTTCTCGGCCACACGCACCAAGAAATCCAGACCGCCCGCCCCTTGCAGCACACTGGTACAAGCGATAACCGCGATGATGATCAGCAATACGGTGATTGGCGGAGACGCAGGTTGCAGGCCAAAGCCCAGCACCAGAATACATACCCCTAAACCACCGGCGGCACCCAGGCCGACGCCACCAAATCGGCCACCCACGCCGATACAGGTCAGAACTACAGCCAGCTGTAGCCAAAATTCAATGCTCATAGTTACTCCAAAAAACGGGATCACTGCGCGTCATCCCGTTCACTGTCTGTCTGACCACTCACCGAGCAGATGAGCGGTTGTTTGAGAGAAGAATTATTCTGCGATGATGGATTCAGCGCGTTCGATCTGTGCCAATACTGCTTGTGGAGCCGTACCGCCGAAAGAAATACGGGCAGATACACAGGCTTCTAGCGTGATGTCTTGGTAGATGTCTTCTTCAATAGATGGGTGGAAGTCACGGAACTCTTCCAGGCTCAGATCGTTCAGTTTCTTGTCGTGCTTGATGCAGTAGTTCACCGCAGAGCCAACAACATGGTGCGCTTCACGGAATGGCAGGCCTTTACGTACCAAGTAGTCCGCCATATCGGTTGCCACTGAGAAACCACGGTCAGCCGCATCACGGGTGTTCGCTTCCAATACCACCATTTTCTCGATCATTGGTGTGATCACCTGCAGTGATAGCTGAAGCGTATCCATTGAATCGTAAACCGCTTCTTTGTCTTCACTCATGTCAGTGTTGTACGCCAGAGGCAAGCCCTTCATGGTGGTCAGGATCGCCATCAGGTTGCCGTACATACGACCGGTCTTACCACGGATTTTCTCTGCGATATCCGGGTTCTTTTTCTGTGGCATGATGCTTGAGCCAGTACAGAAGTCGTCAGACAGTTCAATGAATTTGAAGTCTTGGCTTGAGAACAGTACCAATTCTTCAGACAGACGGCTCAGGTGCATGAAACAGATAGCCGCTGCTGCGTTGAATTCCACCATGTGGTCACGGTCACTTACGGAGTCGATGCTGTTTGGTGTTGGCGCATCAAAGCCCAGTAGCTCAGCCGTGTAGAAGCGGTCGATGTCGAACGTGGTACCTGCCAGTGCTGCAGAGCCTAGTGGACACAGACCCATGCGCTCGTACAGATCTTCAAAGCGAGAGTAGTCGCGCTCTAGCATCCAGAAGTACGCCATGATCCAATGAGAGAACAGGATTGGCTGGCCGGTTTGCAGGTGGGTGTAACCTGGCATGATGACGTTGATTTCGCCTTTCGCACGCTCAACGATCACTTTTTGCATTTCGCGGATCAGCGCAAGGTTTTCTTGGATCACGCCACGCATGTGCATTTTTGAGTCCAGCGTGGTTTGGTCGTTACGGCTACGTGCGGTGTGCAGTTTACCGCCGACAGGACCGATGATTTCCGTCATGCGCTTTTCGATAGACATGTGCACGTCTTCGTCAGCGGTGTCGTAAACGAATTGGCCTTCTTCGACTTCTTTCGCTACCGCTTGCAGGCCTGAAATAATCAGGTCGGCTTCTTCCTGAGTGATGATGTTTTGTTTGGCCAGCATGGTTGCGTGTGCAATGCTGCCTTTAATATCCACTGGGAATAGGCGCTTTTCAATTAGGATCGTTGCGTTAAACTCTTCAACAAGTTTATTTGTTGGTAGATCAAATCTACCGCCCCACAATTTGGAAGACATAAAAACCTCGTACAAAATTAATTAAATTAAAAATTACAGCAATAAAATCCCGTCTGGATTAAATAAAAATCCATAACAGAAAAAACAAATTTGATAACGATTTTGCGCAAGCGGAAAATAAACCCAATAGCCATAATGGCATTGAATAGATACAGTTAACCCGTAAATACAAACAGATAGAATGTAGTAGGTTTGTTCCGTAGGCAAAAATGCGGGTGTTAATAAAAGTAGCGAAAGTTGCTAATAATTATTAACAAAAAGAAGGTTAGGTAATTGAATCAAAGTTCAATCGACGATAATTACCTTGAAATGTTAGACCTTTTGGCACAAGCGAATCCTTTACAGTGGCGCGGGTGAGAAAACCGTGTCTCACCTTTTTCAATGGAGGCACAATATATTTTTCTGTTATTAATAAAAGAGTCAGAGGTCACATTATTTATAAAATAGTATTTTAATTAAAATATTTCATTGCTCGATATCACCATCTGTAATGTAACAGGTTTGCAGTACGCTGTTTTTATTTGAGGTTTGGCGGGGAAAAAACGGGGTAGAAGGCGCCCCCTGCTTTTCCTCTCACCTTCGGTCGCTTATTTACCTCCAATACAGCAATGTTTGCTACTGTGGATACAGGTATGTGTTTACGTTCACAAGGAGAGGGATATGGACATGGATTGGGCAAACGGCATTTTGCGGTTTGACTCGTTTTTCGCGGTGACGATAGGGATTTTGGTGCTGTTCGTGGGGCGTCAGCTGAATAACCAGTTTGCGACGTTGAAGGAGTTCAGCATTCCCGAGCCCGTGACGGGTGGGATCGTGTTTTCTGTGTTGATCGCGCTGGTATACGCGGCGTTTGGCATTGCGATTGAGTTTACCTTGATCGCGCGAGATGTGTTGCTGGTGTACTTCTTTACCACCATCGGGATCAATGCCAGCTTGCGTGATTTGGTGAAAGGCGGTTTACCTTTGGTGATACTGCTTGCGATCACGATTGGCTACATGCTGGTGCAAAACCTGACCGGGATTGGCATGGCCGGTTTGTTTGGGCTGGATGGCCCTGTTGGCTTGCTGGGCGGCAGTGTGTCCTTAATTGGCGGGCACGGGACAGCCATTGCGTGGTCGCCACGAATTGCCGAGAATTTTGCTATCAGTAATGCGATGGAAATTGGTATTGCCTGTGCCACCTTTGGCTTGATTTTGGCAAGCTTAATGGGCGGGCCTATCGCCAAGTTTTTGATCACCCGTTATGACTTAAAACCCGCTCAGAAAGAAGCGCTGGATGTGGGGGTCGCAGAAGATACTGACAACGGCAAAATCACCGGTTTTGATTTTTTGGATGCCATCTTTGCGATACATATCTGCGTCATTGTCGGGTATATCTTTAATGAACTGATTGCCAGTGCCGGGCTGCAATTGCCGCTGTTCGTGACCTGTTTGTTCGCCGGTATTGTGATGACCAACCTCATCCACGGCACAGGTATTCGCCGCATTACCGGGACGCGCTGGCCGGCACGTAAACCGGCGGTGGCGTTAATCGCCGATATTTCTCTCGGCACGTTTTTGGCAATGTCGCTGATGAGCATGCAGTTGTGGACGCTGATTGATCTGGCGGGGCCTATTTTTGCCATTCTGGCCGCGCAGTTCGTGGTGGCCGTGCTGGTGAACCTGTTCATTGTTTTCCCTGCGATGGGGAAAAATTACGATGCGGCGGTGATTTGCGCCGGCTTTGGTGGGATCTCGTTAGGTTCAACACCGACAGCCATGGCAAACATGTCGGCGGTGTCCCAGCGGTACGGTAACTCGCACTTGGCGTTTATTGTTGTTCCGCTGGTGTGTGCGTTCTTTATTGATTTGGCTAATGCGCTGATCATTCCTTACTTTTTATCGCACTTTTAGTGGTCTTGATAGTGGGTAAAGGACAGCTTGGGGCTTCTTGCGCGGTGCGGGGCAGGGTACATGCCTCGCACTGGGCTTGTCCGGTGAGTAAGGCTGAAAAACGGTAGCGGTGCTTGGCAAAAATGCGATAGCAAAAGTCTGCCACAATGCGGATTCCCGGCCAGCGTAACAGACGGATCCACCGTTTTTGCCCCACGCTGCGCCAGGCTAATTCTGTCACATCCAACCCTAACAACAGGGTGCCGTCTTCCTGTTGTCCATGCAAAATCGCACTGGCTTTTTCTGGCACAATATGAGGGTAACGTGCCGTAAAATCCGGCTGCATGATGTCTTCAAAACGCAGTAAGCCTTGGTGGTCGGCTTGCATTAATTGTTTCATCTCTGCCACGCACAGTGGGCAGCGTCCGTCATAAAACAAAGTAAAAATCACGCCATCGTCCTTTGGTTGTGTTCACCTGTCAGTATTAACGTGTGGTTGTGTCTTGTCGATCATTTCAACAATTCTTGCCGATTTGTGCGTCATTTTATAAGCAGAAAATGGCATTTATGTCTTAAAGGTATCTATCTGTGACGGCTATCCATTATGATTACTAAGAGATAACGCATTAATGCCTAAGAAAGAATGAGGTAGCCGGATGGCAAAAATGGTTTTGGTGGAAGATGACACCAAGCTGTGTGCACTTCTTGCGGCGTATTTTCGCCAACAGCAGTTTGATGTCACTGAGGTGAATGATGGTGCCGAAGCGCCAGCTGTGATTGAGGCTGTGCAGCCGGATATCGTGATTTTGGATTTGATGTTACCGGGCATGGATGGGTTGAGTGTCTGCAAAGCGGTACGCGAACACATCAGCGGTAAAATTTTGATGCTCACCGCAAGCGATGACGATATCGATCACGTCGCCTGTTTGGAAATTGGGGCGGACGATTTTGTCTGTAAGCCGATTAAACCCCGCGTACTGTTAGCCCGGGTGCGCATGTTGCTACGCCGAGGTGCGCCAGACATGGACGCTGAGAGTCACGAGCCCATTGACATGGCGGATAACGCAAATGCCTTCGCAAATACCTCTGTAAATGCTCAATCCCACTCGACTCATGGGGATGCCCCTCTTGTCCCAGAAGCGGAAAGAGAGCGTCAATATGGTGCGTTGCTGATCAATCAGCGTCAGCGCCGTTGTGAAGTGGCAGGCGAGCCCATCAATCTGACAGAGAGTGAATTTAATTTGCTGTGGTTGTTGGCTTGTCGGCCGGACGAGGTGTTAACCCGTGAGTATCTGGTGCTGGAAACCCGTGGTATTCAGTATGACGGATTGGATCGCACCATCGACAACAAGATTGTGACCCTGCGTAAAAAGCTGGGGGATAACCCGTCACTGCCGCGAAAAATTATCACGGTACGAGGCAAAGGCTATTTGTTTGTGCCAGATCGCTGGTAAGACGGGAACGTAGGAGCGGGAATGAAACGCCTGTATTTAGAATTTTTCTTCGGGGTATCAGGGCTGTTTTTACTGTGCGTATTGGCGTTCGCGTTTGCCATGCGCACGTTAGCCCCGGATTATGAAGGCGAAGTGGAAATTGGCTACGTCTCTGGCGTCGTGTCTATTTTAGATGACGTCGAGGCGCAACGGGGTCAACCGGTGGCGGATAACTTGCTGGCCGGATTCGCCAAACGCAACGGGTTAACGGTCACGCCGGTACCGTGGGATGATCCCGCCCTTTCCGTTGAAATGGCGAATAAGGTCCGTCGCCTTGGGACGGCTTATCAAAGTGATAACCATTACTGGGTGACGTTTGGTGACAGGGCGCGTGTGTATTACCTGGCACCGGATGAGTCTGCCTCTATCTGGCAGCATGCGGAAACCAAAGTGGCCGTGATGTGGCTGTCGTTTTTGTTTACGTTTGCATTGTACAGTGCGTTGATGATCCGCTTGTTAGCCCGCCGCTTTAACCAGTTAGAGCGAGCAACATTGGCCTTTGCGGAAGGGGATTTCCATGCGCGGGCATCGGAAAACCCGAAAGACAGGTTGGGGCGTTTGAATCTGCGCTTTAATCAGATGGCCGATAAAATTGGTGCCTTGATCGCCAGTCACAAACAGCTCTCTAATGCCGTTGCCCATGAATTGCGCACACCGATTTTTCGGGTGCAGTGCCAGCTCGATCTGTTGGAAAGTTCAGAGTTGTCAGCTCAACAACAAAGCTATGTGGCGGGCATTAATGAAGACATGGATGAGTTAGAAGCCCTGATTGAAGAGCTGCTGTATTACGCCAAAATGGAGCGTTCTTCGTTGGCGGCGGGGATCATGCTGTCCCTGAAAAGTGTGGATGTCAGTGCGTTACTGCAGCGTGTGGTGTTGCAAGCGCAAAAGACCACACCAGTACCGGTATCGTTACATTGTCCGTCACCGTGCTCATGGGTGTTGGATGCCCACCATATCGAGCGTGCGGTATCGAATTTGATCCGCAATGCCAGTCGTTATGCACAAAACGCGATCACCGTGACGGTGATACCGCAGCCGGATGCATTGGTGATTCAGGTCGATGACGACGGCTGTGGGATCCCTGAGATTGAGCGGGTGAAAGTCCTCCAGCCGTTTTACCGTGTAGACAGCGCCCGTGATCGGCAGTCAGGCGGGCACGGGTTAGGGCTGTCCATTGTCAGTCAGATCGTCAGTTTGCATCATGGTCAGTTAGCGATCACTGACAGTGACAGCGGCGGGGCACGGGTAACCATTACGTTGCCGCAGTGATGTAGGGCATTGTTGATTGCGGCGTTAGTGGCAGTCAATCGGGGCCATTTGCGTATTGCTTGCCACGGCAGATCCTCGCGCGTTACACTCCGCCCATTCTCCTTTTCGAACGTGAAATATCGCTAAGTGATTGCCTGCAACGGGTGAGCGTGTACGAGAAGGGCCAGCAATTACAACCAGTGTGATGGGGTATTCAGTGTCACGGTTTGATTATAATTTACTGCATGTGTTGGATGTGTTGCTGGAAGAGCAAAGTGTCACCGCTGCCGCCACCCGCTTGCACCTGAGTCAGTCGGCCGTGAGTAAGCAACTCGCCAAATTGCGTGAAGTGTTTGATGATCCGTTATTTGAGCGCACCTCGCACGGCCTGCGTCCCACCCCGCGTGCTAAGCAGTTGGCGCCGGAACTGCGGACTGTGTTGCAGGGGCTGGAGCATTTTACCCGTCCCAACCATTTTGAACCCCGTGAGAGCGAACGGATTTTCCATCTGCATATGGTGGAAACGGCCTATTCGCTGACCTATCCCCATTTCATGCCGGCGGTGCTGAACGAAGCGCCCAAGGTGAGTATCAATGCCAAAACCTGGCGACGTGACAGTTTAGATCAACTGCTGCGTTGTGAAGTGGATATGGCGATCAGTTGTTGGGAGTGGGATCCGCGCTCAAAATGGCATATCCACAATATTCCTGATGCGTTGAATTACGTCGAACTGGTGCGCGATCACGCCATCTGTTTGGTGCGGGAAAACCATCCCTTGCTGCAAGAGCCCTGGAATACGGATACCTTCCTGAAATACCGTCACTTGCAGGTGGTGTTTGGCGGGATCGATCAGTGGTTATTGGATGACGTGCTGGATTTGCAACACCTCAAGCGCGATATCGCGGTCAATTTAACGGATTTCCATTCTGCGATGGATCTGTGTGAGCACAGCGATTTGATCCTGTGTGCACCAGCCAAATACATCGACTACATGATGAGCCAGCAAAAACTCGTGCGTTTAGATGTGCCGATTGATCTGCATTCGGGCTGTTATGTGTTGATGTGGCACAAGCACTTTGATTTTGACCACAGTCATCAATGGTTCCGAGAGCTCATCATTAATCAGGTACGCGGCCCTGAGCCACTGTTGCCTTTATCCTCCCCGCCAGCGTGATCTGAGTGATCTGGCGTCAGCAAGCGGCGCTGTATGAACATGTGCCAAGGCAGATAAAACTGCGCAATGCGCACCAATAAATAGCCACTGGTGATGAGGCCTGATAGCCACATCGCATTATCCAGACCGTCAGTCATGGCGATACCAAGGGCAAGGGCGAGCAGGGACAACCATGCGGCGCGCCACAGGGTATCAATGTCATAGTTTACCCATGCCGATAACGCGGCGTGTTGAAAGTGTCGCTTCAGCCATAACAAGCTCAGCCCGTAAGCGATGGGGATCAGGCTCATAATGGGCAATGGCCAGCCGCTGTATAAGGTGCTGCCGGTCAGGCTTTTGCCGAGCACGGTATAGGTCATGGCCAGACCTTGCAGCATGTCGATGGGAATGACAAAAGACAACAGCAGGCTGATCAGTCCGACGAAATAGAGCAACGATCCGGCAATCAAGAGGCACCACACCGGCATACCCACCAAGAGATGGACGAGAGGCAGCAGTGTCAGGCCATGCATGAGCCGGGTGAGGGCTTTCGGGACGCCGGTGATGATGTGTTGGGGATGAGGTGGCGTGCCTGAAGGGGCGTGCGGGCGGTGAGATAATCCGGTCATCATAGGGCCTCCTCTGTGCTGTGATGCGCAATGTGTATATTCACTATGCGCTTATTGTGATATCACGGGGCATTTAATACGTGTTTTATTGATACATATCAAAAAGAAATACAGCGTGCCGCCGATAACTCAGTGATTAATTAATCGATTGATATATATAGCAATAAGTTTAATGACAAAAATGAAAGTTGTTATAGTATGACGATCTTTATCGCTCACGGTTATGCGTTTGATCATATTCCAAATAGATATAGATAGCGTTATTTGGAATAGGCTCGTGCGCAATGAATGCTGGGCTGAGTGGAAATAAAAAATATCGCTCAAGGATGTGGCAGTTCGGATCGGCCGATAAACAACCACGGTTTGGGTGACGTGATATTAGCATTGAGAGCATTAACATTGAGAGCATAGACGCCTTATGTTTGGATTGGCTTCATTTAAGAAAAAGGACGATCGGGATCAGCGTTTGGAGGCACAAGCGCAGACGATTGCCACATTGACGGCATCATTGGAGGCTTCTCAGCAAGAATGCCGCCAATTGCAGATCCTCGCGGAAGAACATGATCTGGCCATGAATACCCAGCGCGTGTATATCGACAGCTTGCTGAGTTCCGTGATGCCTGTTGAGCAGATCCGCACACACATTGCGATGTCAGCAGAACATTTGAAATTGCATTTAGAGCAGCATGTGGCTGATAACCGTGATGGGATCGCCATCTTGGAAAGCTTTCGTGCGACGCTGCAAGATTTGATTGAGCAGATCAAGCACAGCGGGGAATCTCTGGAAACCTTGCGGATCAGTGCCGAAGACATCAGCCGTTTTGTGGTGACGATCAATCGTGTGTCAGAGCAGACCAACTTATTGGCCCTGAATGCGGCCATTGAGGCAGCCCGTGCCGGTGACTATGGGCGAGGCTTTTCAGTGGTGGCGGATGAAGTGCGTAAACTGGCGTTAAGTGCCAGTGAAGCGGCCAGCCAGATTGAAAGCGGTGTGAGTGCCATTAACAATAATACTCAGACGTGTCATCAGGGCGCTGAGTACATTGAAGTGCAATGTGCGACCTTACACGACAAAATCACCGAGTTGGTGGAGATTGTTACCGCACTGATAAAAAGCACCGATACCCTGTATAACCTGGTGGACGAGAGTTATTCCGCGATTTTCTTGCGCCTCGTACAGTTGGATCACGTGGTGTGGAAAGTGGCGATTTACCAAAAGATCCGCGATCGTGATTTTGCCGACGGTAGTGTGGCGGGTCACCATCAGTGCCGACTCGGGCAATGGTATTACCAAGGGCGAGGCAAGCAGCTGTTTTCCCAGTGTCCTTCCTATAAGCAATTGGAAACGCCGCACGCGCAGGTGCATACCTATGGTAAACAGGCCTTGTTGGCTTATTCGCAAGGTAATGCGGTACAAGGCGTGGAGTACATCAGCCTGATGGAGCGAGCGGCCAGCGCGGTGATGACCTTGCTGAATGATCTGGAAGCAGAAATCGCCCAAGTTAAAGGCCAAAATATCCGGCAGTAATGTCGAGAAGGGCTTTCCCCGTACTAGACGTTCGTATTACCCTATGCCGCCGAGTGTTGGCGGCTGGGCTTTGTGGCCAGATTTAGATATTCAGGATTAGCCGCAGAGGCTTCGTAACCGGCTTTGGTACAGGTTGCGAGACAGGCTTTCACGTAGGCATCGCCTTGCCAGAGGCTGAGGTCTACGATTAGATATAAAAATAGCGTGAAGAAGACAATGAAAAAAACGGCATTTGCCTTAATGTTACTGTGCTTGCCGACGTTGCCTGTTTGGGCGACGACGGCCAGTGCGCCCGTGGCTTTTCAAACGATCCCCCAAGTGATGGTGGCGTTTGATGATGCGCAAGTGTACCGCAAAAAAGCGGTGACACTGGGCCGTTTGGCACACAAAGCCGAGCTGGGGCGCGTGTTGCCGACTTATGTGGCGGGAAGCGATGGTAAGCCACTATTGGAAACAGAAAATACCATCAGTAAAGACGTGGTGATTGCCCGTGCGCCTGTGCCTGTCAGCGGCGCGGTGTATAACGAGTGGTTGGTGCCTAAAACGACGTGGGTAGACACCTACGGTGAGTTGCCGATGTTCGATACCTTTATGCCATTCAAACGCATTAAAACCATCAAAGCCATTCCAATCACACCGGAAGTACTGAGTTTGCTGGGCAGTGAAGATGGTGAAACGGCGGTGATTGCGGTGAGCTGGAACGCACAAGGCATGAAAGTGTACAAAGACGGTTACCTAACCGATGCGGGTTACGGCATTGCGCCGGCAGAGATGCAAAACTCGTATGAAGTGGTAGAAGAATAACGTCTCGTCGTTATCCATCAGCGATATAAAAAAGAAATGGCCATGGTTATCTACCATGGCCATTTTTTATGGGCTTACTTTTTCGGTTTATTGGCGTTGGCCTCATTGTGCAGGCGCAAGCGCATAGACCGATGCGAGTAGGCCACAGGTGCTGCACACACAGCACCTGTAGAATTACCCCTTACTTGCCATCAGGGATAACTTGGCCATTTTCGTCGATGGCTTGTACGTTGAAGTGGTATTCCACACACTTCTCGTAATCGCCAGGGAACAAGGCGTTAAAGGCATACTGGTAAGGTACCAGTTTACACATGAAGCTTGCGTTGCCAGGGGTATTGGCATCGTAGCCCCAGTCTTTATCCCACGTGATCATCAGCGCGCCTGCACCGTCAGTATTAAACGGCTTCATGTTGGCACAGCCCAGTTTTTCACCAGAGATATCCAAGCCCAACTCTTTTGAAATCAACTTGTAGTAGTCGATACGGTTTTGTGCACGGAAGTCTTCGTTGCCTTTGTTACATTCAAATGCACCGTTGATGATTTGAATGGTGGCACCAAAGCCCAGTTCAATACCGGCGGCTTTATCAGCGGCGTTTGGCTGCCATGTGCCGTCAATCACGTGCAGCATGCTTGGCTTCGGTGGTTGTGGGTACACATAGAAGAACACGGCAGAAGCCAGGTTCAACCAGGTGTCAGCCACCAATGCTGGGTTTTCTAGCAGCACGCTCTTATCGCCGAACATGGCTTCAGAGAACGGACCGTAGTTGTAGTTCCAGCTCAACTGCTTCGCACCACGGCCGAAGTAGCTCTTCTTATCCGCACAAGGCCAACGCTCACCTTGCCACTCGTTACACTTGCTGTACGTCATGTCGTGGACGTTTTCGTCTTTGTACATTTCACGCAAGTAATACAAGCCTTGACGCCAGCGCGGTACCCCTTGGCTCACTTCCCAGTTTGGCGCATTGGCACCGGTTTCCTGCACAAAGTGCGCAAACATGGTTGCCAGTGAACGACGACAGATGTCATCGGAGTTACGACCATCGGTGTAAGTACGACAGAATGCCGGGAACTTCGCGATAGACTGCAAGAAACGGGTGTAGGTGTACTGCTCGTTACGCAGTGGGAACAAGAACTCCCACATTGCCTCATCCACAATCATTTCCGCACGCTGAACGTTGTCAGGGTTGCTGGATTTCAGAGGCGCAACGGCTTCAACAATGGCGTTATCACGGGTTTCGATGTCTGAACGTACCCAGTTAAACAGTTCTGTGTTGGTTTGGCTCTGCTCGTACGCTGTCATCTCTGCGCGTGGGATCAGGTAGCCGCCCTTGCCGTCTGGAATGATAGTGAATTCACCCGGTACTGGGTCTGGATCGGGATTTGGGTTCGGATCCGGATCAGGGTCTGGATTCGGGTTTGGATCGGGATCTGGGTCAGGGTTTGGACCTGGGTCAGGATTGCCTCCCGGACAATCAACCACACTCCAGAACCAGCTGCTGGATGATGGTGATTCCCATAGACCAGGGTTATTGCGTGCTTCGTAACAGACGTTTTCGAAGATCACGACATCACCGTTCTTGACGGTGGTTTGGCCAGGTACCCAAGGAATAGCGGTGGTTGGATCAGGGTTTGGATTTGGGTCTGGGTCAGGGTTCGGGTTGGGATCCGGATCGGGATTTGGGTTCGGGTCAGGATCGGGGTCCGGATTTGGGTTTGGATCCGGATCAGGGTCTGGCGTGACGCCTGTACATTCTGCTGTGTCCCAGAACCAGCTACCGGCTTTTGGCGTTTCCCATGTGCCCGGGCTGTTCTTGGCCTGGAAACACTTGGATTGGAAAATAACGATGTCACCGTTGCTCACTTTGGTTTGACCGGCCACCCACTCAATCGGGGCGGTCGCTGCATGAAGCTGACCACTGAAGGTATTAGCCAGTGCTAACCCCACCAGTAAGCCAAGTTCTTTCTTAGAGAAAGAAATTTGCATGGCGTTCATTCCTTTGATGTTGTGATGATGTTGAATTGACCAACTCATTATTAGACGATATTTCCACGCTCACAGCGTTGTCATTAGCCACTTCGAGGTTATTCACGAACATCTTTCCCCTTTGCGCCGCATATCATGTGTAACCATGGCGTCGCTCGCAAAATAAAATTAGTGGCCGACGGTGCGAAATCTGGCTTCGATTTACCCTGTTGTGGCACATCAAAATGATGGGTGTGATCCGTGTTTTAACACGCAGGGTGAGAGCGACAGTGAGGCGACAAATGAACGAGAAATCACAACAAGGAAATGGGTAATAGATGCCATTGTTACCATTTGGTAATAGTTATTTGCCTTTCTGTGGGATTATCATTCCATTTTGCATCAATATAATGTGCCACATCAAAACCCGCCGCTGGTGGGCTTTCAACGAATGGTTATGTCGTCTTGCATAGCGGGCGACACATGAAAGGTGGACACACAATGTCGAAAATTATTGTTGTAGGTGGCGGTGCGGCTGGCCTTGAATTGGTGACACGTTTGGGGCGAAGCCTGGGTCGTCGTGCGGAACACACCATTACCTTGGTTGAACCGGCTTCCCACCACTATTGGAAACCTCGTTTGCATGAAATTGCGGCTGGGACGTTTGATAATGAATTAGACGCAGTCAGCTACCTGCAGCATGCGGCTTGCCATGGGTATCAGTATGTACAAGCGGCCATGACAGGGTTAGATCGCAGCACTAAAACCATTACGGTTTCACAGCCAGTCAATGGGGAAGCCACACTGGATTACGACTACTTGGTGCTTGCGGTCGGGGCGATCAGCAATGACTTCAAAACCCCGGGTGTGAGTGAGCACTGCCTGTTTTTGGACTCGGCCGAACAGGCACAGCGCGCTTGGGCATTGATCAATCCCTTATTGCGTACCCAAGGTGAGCATCGCTTATCGATTGTCGGGGCGGGTGCTACCGGTGTTGAACTGGCAGCAGAGCTGGCGAAAGTGAGCGAGAAACTGCAGCGCTATCGTCACGGGGCGTCATTGTCCATTACCTTGGTCGAAGCGGCTGATCGTGTACTGCCAGCCAGTCCGGCATGTATGTCAGAAAAAGTGCAGCGAAAATTGGAACAACAAGGTGTCACCGTGTTGACAAATACCCGCATTCAACGCGCCGAGTCAGGCCGTTTAGTGACGGCGGATGATCAGGTATTAACCGCTGATCTGCAAATTTGGGCGGCGGGTATTAAGTGTGCTGATTGGCTCACGCAATTGGATGGCCTAGAAACGAACCGGATCAACCAGCTTAAAGTGCATGACACCCTGCAATCGACGCTGGATGAGGCGATTTTCGTGATGGGTGACAGCGCGGAATGTCCGCAGCCGGACGGGTCATTTGTACCACCGCGCGCGCAAGCGGCTAATCAGGCGGCAGGGCATTTGGCACATCAGTTTGCCCGTTTAATGAAAGGCAAACCCTTACAGCCATTTCTGTTTAATGATGGCGGCATGGTCGTGGCATTGGGCCATGATTATGCGGTGGGCGCACTGATGAATGACAAAGTCGTACTGCGTGGTCGTTTAGTGCGTAACTTGTATGACACGATTTTTCGTTTGCATCAGCGTATCCTGTTTGGGTGGGGACGGGTAACGGCATTGGTAATGCTCAAACGCATTAAAGGCCTGCTCAGCCCGTATTACAAAGGTAACGCGTCTTAACTCTTGGACGGTTAATCCATACTCCGATCGTTTCCTGCTTAAATTTCCCACTATTTTTATAATGATAACGGGTGGCGCACGTGTGTCACCCGTCTGTGTTTTTTCTAATGGAACCACGTTTATGTGGCATAAAGTTATGTGGCAAAAAATTCGTCGCTCATTACCTCTTCAACTTTTACTGGCTGCGGCCAGCGCTTGGCTGTGTGCGACAGTGTTCTCACGCTTTGCCGATCCTGCGACGCTCACTCACGCAGCCTTAAATCAACAAGGCTGGTTTCAACTGTTGATGTTGGGGAAAACCACCTACATCGGGCTGTTGAAGATGGTGGTGGGCGTGATGGTATTGTTCTCTTTGATTGAAGGGATCACCAATATCGGATCTATCGTTCGCCTTAAAACGTTAGGTGGCAGAACCATTGTGTTCTACACCATGACCACCTTGTTTGCGATTAGCTTGGGATTGGGCGCCTCTTTGATGCTGCCGCCTTGGCAGCCGTTGATGGAGACCGTGCCGGTGTCTGACAGCGTCACCTTGATCAACCATGGTGATGCCAATGGCGGAGCGATTGTCAGCAAAATCTTCGGCATGGCGTTGGTGAACCCCGTTGCAGCCATTGCCAACGGTAACCTGCTGGCGATTGTCGTGTTTGCTTTCATGATGGGCATTGCCTTGTTGGTCGGGTTGCCGCAAAAGCACCCGCTGTTTGAGGTGATTCAGGGGATCAACAAAGGCATCAACACGTTGGTACACGGCATTGTGCGCCTGTCACCGATTGCCATTTTTGCCATTATCTTTGATTTTTCCCTGACCGGCGGTGAAGCCTTATTCGGCCAGTTGGCCATGTTTGCCTTGTTGGTGTTTGTGTTGACCATGTTCCACGGCGGTGTGGTGTTGCCGACCATCGCTAAACTGGCGACCGGCATTGGCCCCGTGACGCTGTTTAAAGCCATTGCCGCACCGCTCACTATGGCGTTTGCGACCTCATCCAGTGCCGCGACCTTGCCGCTGTCGATGCAGGCGGCAGAAGAAAAACTGGGCGTCTCGCCTTCGACCAGCAGCATGGTATTGCCGTTGGGCTCTGTGATGAACATGGACGGCACTGCACTGTTTGAAGGTGTGGCCGCGATTTTCTTGGCACAACTGTTCGGGATTGATTTAACCACCACCGGTTTGGTGATGATTTTCATCATGGCGATGGTGTCATCGGTTGGCGCGCCGGGTATGCCATCAGGCTCGATGTCTGGCATGCAGTTGGTGTTGTTGGCCGCAGGCATTCCACTCGAAGCCATTGCGATCTTGCTGATCATTGAACGCCCGCTTGATACCTTTCGCACTGCCGTCAACGTAGAAGGGGACTTGATCGCCGCGCTGGTGGTGGATAAGTGGCACTCGAAAGCGGGTTGAGGATTCAACGGTATACAATGAGCGGTGGTGATTTAGCACATTACCGCTCTCTCCTTCCACAAGCGTCTTTCACATAGCCATCTCTATTTACCGAGTAAGTATCTGCTAATAATGACCCATCGACATTTCAAACAGGTCCGATTTGTCGATTGAGCCTCGTCTTCGAAAAAGAGAAAGTTCAAGGACTTTCTTCTCTTACGGTTTCATGCTTTTATATCTATTACGTAAACGGTTGAAAGTTTATCCCGACGGATGATATGGGTATCACCAGACGGTAAAGTCAGGCTTTTGGCTTTCAAAGTGAAACTTTTTACGCTTTGATTTACGCTTTGATTTGCGATAAATTGATGAAATCGCAACCCTTTCCAATTTTTGCTTTACGTCCCCTTATAGATAGGGATTCCTATGAAAGAATGCGTAAGTTGGAATGTAGATAACGAAAGTGTGTGAAAGAGATCTCAAGTTTGGATTCTTCGTCTTGTGCCTTTTGTTTTTGATTGTAATCTTAACTCGAAACCAAACGAAAGTTTGGTTTCACCAGGAGACTAAATAATGAAAAGTGCTGTCGAAAGGCGAATGGAAATCGTTAACGTGGTTAACCAAGATGGTAAAGCCCGTGTAGAGGACCTAGCTGCTAGATTTAATGTCTCCAGTGTCACTATCCGCAGTGATCTGAGCTTTTTGGAAAAAAATGGCTATGTTGTTCGCTCTCATGGCGCCGCCATTCCAAACACTGGGGTTATTGCTGAACTTACGGTTCATGAAAAGCGTCGTCAAAATGCAGGTTTGAAGTCATTGTTAGGCCAAGCCGCCGCCGCGCTGATCGAAGATGGTGACACCGTCATTCTGGATTCGGGTACGACGACTCGCGAAATTGCAGCAAGTTTGGGCAATGTCGAAGATGTCGTGGTAATGACCAATGGTCTGGATGTGGCGATGGAGTTGTCATCAAAACCGGGTATTGAGGTATTGATGACCGGTGGTGTACTTCGAAAGAATGCGCTGTCTTTTTCGGGTTCACAAGCTGAAAATGGCCTAAAAAATTACCGTTTTGATAAAGTCTTTTTAGGTGTGGACGGATTTGATCTTCGATCAGGGATCACGACACACAATGAGCAGGAAGCCAGTCTTAACCGCTTGATGTGTGAGATTTCTGAGCATGTTATTGCCATTGCTGATTCCAGCAAATTTGGCAAACGCAGCTGTCATATGATCCGTGAATTCGGTCAGATTGACACCTTAGTCACAGACTCCGGCATTGCTGAGGAGTATCTGCAAGGTTTGCGTGACATGAAAGTGAAAGTCATTGTGGTAGAAAAAGCAGACTAAATCGCCTTCCTTTCTTTGTACTGACTCCATAGCCACAGCACAGATGTGGATTGTGGAGTTAGTACATGAACACCCTTCTTGATATCGTAAAGCGTCACAAAGCCGGTGGCAATAATGGCATCTATTCCGTTTGCTCCGCACATCCTTTCGTGATTGAAGCTGCGATACGTCAAGCTAAGCAAGACAATTCTCCGTTGCTGATTGAAGCAACTTCTAACCAAGTGGATCAATACGGTGGCTACACCGGTATGACCCCGGTTGATTTTCGTGATTTTGTACTCAACCTCGCTGAGCAATTAGCGTTTCCGACAGAGTGTTTGATTTTAGGTGGGGATCATCTTGGCCCAAACCGTTGGCAAGCGCTGCCTGCGGAAGAGGCCATGGCAAAATCAGACGCACTGATCGCCGCTTATGTTGCGGCTGGCTTTAAAAAAATTCACCTTGACTGCAGTATGTCATGTGCGGGCGATCCTGTACCACTACATGATGATATTGTGGCGGAACGTGCAGCGCGTTTAGCCCGTATTGCTGAGCAAACAGCGATGGATATGTTTGGCCAGAGCGATGTGGTGTATGTGATTGGTACCGAAGTACCGGTTCCTGGTGGCGCCGCTGAGCAGCTGGAAGGGGTAGAGGTGACATCACCAGAAGCTGCGCAACAAACCATTTTGTGTCACCAGGCCGCCTTTGAGAAAGCCGGTGTTGCCAATTGCTGGGATCGTGTCATTGGGTTGGTGGTACAGCCTGGGGTTGAATTTGACCATACTGGTGTGATTGATTACTGCCCAGAAAAAGCGCAAGCCCTGAGCCACGTTGTCGATGCTTATCCTCACATGGTGTTTGAAGCGCATTCAACGGATTACCAGCCGGATCATGCGTATAAAGCCCTTGTGCGCGATCATTTTTCTATTTTAAAAGTCGGTCCGGCATTAACTTTTGCGATGCGTGAAGCATTATTCAATTTATGCGAAATTGAAGAAGCGATTATTCCGAAAGCCTACTGCTCAAATTTAAAAGAACATATTGAAGAAACGATGTGTGCAGAGCCTGATTTTTGGAAAAAATATTATCATGGCAATGAAGTTCAACAACGATTTGCTCGTTGTTATAGTTTCAGTGACCGCATCAGATACTATTGGCCAAATTCAACTATTCAGCATGCACAAAATAAGTTGTTCGATAACTTATCAAAAGATGGTATGCCCCTGCCATTAATTAGTCGGTATTTACCTGAGCAATTCCATGCATTACGCAATGGCGAAATTAATAATAACCCGAAAGATTTTGTGATTGATAAAGTTCAACAAGTTCTTCGTGTTTATTCATCAGCTTGTCAATTTTGAAAATTTAAAGAGAATAAAATGGAATATTTAGATCTTGATGTCAAAGATCTAGAAAGCGCACGCGCTTTTTGGACCGCAAAAGAAATTCAACAGCAGCCAGAATGCTGGAGAAAAACCAGTGCTATCGTTAACGAATGCCGCCAGGCAAGTCAGGCATTTTTAGCACCGCTGTTAGCTAAAAAAGACTTACGTATTGTGATGACAGGTGCGGGAACGTCAGCGTTTGCTGGTCGCGCTTTGGCGCCGGCATTAACGAAAGTACTGTCGCGACGTGTTGAGGCGGTAGCATCAACAGATATCGTTTCAAATCCGTATCAATACTTTGCTGAAGACATTCCTACTTTGGTGGTTTCATTTGCACGATCGGGTAACAGTCCAGAAAGTGTAGCAGCGGTTGACCTTGCTAATCAGGTTCTAAGTGATTGTTATCATTTGGTCGTGACGTGTAATGGTGAAGGTGAGCTTTACCGCCGTAGCTGTAATGACGCGAAGACTTTCGCCATTTTAATGCCAGAAGAAACGAATGATAAGTCGTTTGCGATGACATCTAGTTTTTCTTCGATGATGCTTGCGACTTTCGCTGTGCTTTGTGGTGAAAACGATTACACGAAAGAAATTGAAAGTTTATGTAAGCATTCTGAGGCTTTGATCAAAGAAATAAATCACCCAATAAGTAAAATAGCTTCTAACAATGCAAAGCGAGTCGTTTACCTCGGTAGTGGCTGCTTGCAAGGTTTAGCTCAAGAAGCCGCATTAAAGCTTTTAGAGCTGACAGCGGGTAAGGTGGTTGCAATGTTTGACTCCCCACTGGGTTTCAGACATGGTCCGAAATCAATCGTAGATGATGAAACATTAGTGTTTGTATTTATCTCTAGCCATCCATATACACGCCAATATGACTTGGATTTATTAAGCGAACTTCGCCGAGATAAAATTGCCAACCAGGTTATTGCAGTAACCTCAATATTGGATGAAGTGGTAACAGATGGTGAATATATTACGATTGAAGGAATGGAAGAAGCCAGTGACATTGAACTCCTGTTCCCATATATCATTATTGCTCAACTCTATGCGTTCCATTACTCATTAGCTCTGGGAAATACACCGGATAACCCATGTCCAACAGGTGAAGTTAACCGTGTTGTGCAAGGTGTAACTATTCACGAGTTATTTTAATAAAATTAGAAATAAGGATTAATTACCAATGACGGCACCTAACATTGTTTGGACTCGTATTGACGAACGTTTGCTACATGGTCAAATTCGCATTACCTGGGGTAAACATACCGAAGCTAATTTAATTCTCGTAGCTAATGATGATGCCGCAGAAGGCCCTAGCGCCGCATTTATGCAGGCAGGCATGAAAGCATCAGCAGGTGGTGAGTACGCAGTCCGTTTCTTCTCGATTCAGAAGACGATTGATGTGATCCATAAAGCATCACCAAAACAGAGCATCTTCATCCTTTGTAACAACCCAACCGATGTCGCTCGATTGGTTGAAGGGGGCGTGCCAATTACACATTGTAACGTGGGTAACATGCACTTCCATGAAGGCAAACGTCAAATTGCAAAAACCGTATCGGTTGATGAAAAAGATATTGATGCTTTTGAACGCATGGTTGCTCGTGGCGTGACGTGTACGATTCAAAATACGCCTGACCAATCTCCGGTTAATGTACTTGAACTAGCAAAACAACCTGCCTAATGGCACCACAAACGTTTAATAAGCAGCGATTTACATAAGGAAATAAATCATGTTTTTTGAAGCCGCGCTCGTCGCAGTATGGGCGTTCTTCTGTGGTATCGATAAGTACGATGTCGCGTTGAACATCCACCGCCCACTCATTACCGGTCCTGTTGTTGGCCTGATCATGGGTGATATGCAAATTGGTTTGATCGCAGGTGCTACGTTAGAACTTGCTTGGCTAGGTCTAGTGCCTAACGCAGGGGCTCAGCCGCCTGATGTAACACTGGGTACGATTGCAGCGGTTGCGTTTGCTGTCATGACGGGCCAGTCAGCAGAAGTTGCCATGGGTGTGGGTATGCCTATCGCGGTACTGATGCAAATGTTGGTGATTGGTTTCTTCGCAATGACGTCTTTCACCATGGGTAAAGCGGACCGTTTCGCGGAACAAGGTGACTCGGATGGTATTGACCGATTACTCATAACCACCATTTCAATGCGTGCATTGATGTATTCCATCGTCGCCTTCATCACGGTGTACTTTGGTGAACATGCAGCAACCTGGATTGATGAAAACGCACCGAAAGCACTACTTACTGGCCTAGGTATTGGTGCGAAGATGGTCCCTGCGATTGGTTTCGCAATGCTATTGAAAATCATGTGGTCAAAAGAAGTGGCGGGTGTGTTCTTCATTGGTTTCGTCATGACGACGTACCTGAAACTGCCAATCATGGCGGTCGCGGTTATCGGCGCATCGATTGCAGCACTGTACTACTTCTTCAGCGGTAACAATAACGGAACTAATAACAATCAAGTCGAGGAATTTGAAGATGGCATCTGATATCACTGCAGGCACTCTGGCCAACGATAACGCAAAGGTTACGGAAAATCTGGTTGATGGTATCGATGCATATGAAGATACCACCCCACGTAAAGTGATTACTAAGCGTGACCTATGGATTTGTTCGCTACGCGGCCTATTCATGGAAGGTAACTTCAACTTCGAACGTATGCAGGCGGGTGGTTTTGCTTACTCTATCATCCCAGCACTGAAGAAGATCCACGGTAACAACAAGCGTGACTTTGCAAAATCGCTAAAGAACCATCTTCAGTTCTTTAACGCCAGTCCTAAGCTGTTCACTTTCCTACTGGGCACCGCAATTGCCATGGAAGAGAACAAAGAAAAGCCATCCACGGTTAACGTAATGAAAGTGGCGGGGATGGGACCAACCGGTGGTATCGGTGATGCGATTGACCACATGACGCTGATGCCTTTGACACTTGCTCTGGGTGCTTCCATTGCAATGGAAGGCTCCATTGCCGGTCCGTTCGTCTTCTTTGTGCTGTACCAGGTTGTTCACTTCTTGGTGTACTTCGGCTTGATGTTCATGGGCTATAAAGCGGGTACCGCAGCCATGGTGAGCATGAGTGATGCAACAGAGAAGCTGGCAAAAGCGGCCAACATTATGGGTATCTTTGTTATCGGTGCGCTGTCGGCCAGCTTTATTAAGGTGCAGACCACGGCCTCGGTCGAGCTGGGGGGCAAGGTGGTAGAACTCCAAAGTGCCTTGTTTGATAAGATCATGCCTAACATTCTGCCGCTGTGCTTAGTGTTCTTCATGTTCAAGCTGGTGAAAGGAACTGGATTCTGGGCTAAGCCACCAGTCCTAATCTTCTCGACACTGGCAGCCGGTGTGGTTGGTCACTTACTCGGCATTCTTTAATCGTCACATTTCGTTTTAAAGGGGGGAGGGAACTCCCCCCTCTTTTCTTCAAGGATTATTCTCATGATCGGTATTGTTGTTTCAGGCCATATTAATTTCGCAACAGGTATGGGGTCTGCCGTTAAAGCAATTGCAGGTGAACAAGATCAGATGGCTTTCATTGATTTTGTGGAAACCATGTCAACAGAAGAGCTGGAAGTGGCGCTACGCGAAGCGGCAAAGCAAGTGGATGATGGCGAAGGCGTGTTGTTCCTGACAGATATTCCAGGTGGTTCGCCGTGTAACCGCGCCATGTCGATTCTGATGGATACAGACAATGTTGAGCTGTTGGCTGGGGTGAATTTGCCAATGATTGCCAATGCGGCGTTTGAGCGTGAAGACAGTACATTACCTGAGTTGGTCGAGACATTGCTCGAGATTGGTCACTCTTGCCTACAAGATATGCGTAAAGAGCTGCAAGCGATGATGGCGCCTGAGCCAGAACTTGAATGCGAAGACGGACTATAACGATGCGATATGCGTTGCTTGCTGAACAGGTATTTACCCCCACGGGGATTGTGACTGATACCGCCGTGGTGATTGAAAACGGCTTGATTGTGGATGTGACGTCAGACATTCCTTCTGAATGCGAAGTGATTCATTTAGACGGTCAATCAATCATGCCTGGTTTCATTGATATTCATATTCATGGCCGCAACGGCAGTGATGTGATGGATGCGACCGATGAGGCGTTGCAGTCCATTGCCAATGCTTTGCCACAAACCGGTGTGGTGGCATGGGTTGGTACGACGGTGACCGCACCCTGGGATGACATCATTCAAGCACTTGAATGCGTCAACCATTTTACTCAGCAACCGCAGGCGCAAGGGGCTGAGTTATTGGGCAGCTTTTTAGAAGGGCCGTATTTTACAGAGCAATATCGAGGCTCTCATCCGCCGGGATTGCTTAAAGCGCCAGAGTTGGCGGAATTAGAACAAATGAAAGCCGTAGCGGGTTCAAGCTTGTTACGTGCTGCATTAGCGCCGGAAGCCGAAGGGGCAATGGCTGCCATTGCATGGCAGACTGAAAACCAGATTAAAACCTCGGTGGCACATACCGATGCAACTTTTGAGCAGGTTACTGAGGCGTACCGATTAGGCGCTGATTGTGGCGTGCATTTATTTAACGGCATGCGTGGCTTGCATCACCGTGAGCCGGGCTGTTGTGGGGCAGTGTTGTACCACGACATGCTGGCTGAGCTGATTGCGGATGGGGTGCATGTGAACCCGGTGATGATGCAATTGGCTTACCGCATGAAAGGCTATCAAGGGATTGCCTTGATCACGGATTGTATGCGCGCCGGCGGCTTGGCGGATGGTGAGTACAGACTTGGCGCACAGATGATCACGGTAACGCAAGGTGAAGCGCGCAGTCCGTGTGGCTCCCTGGCCGGTAGTACCTGCAGTTTGGATCACGCCGTGCGCACGATGGTGAATACCGTCGGTGTCCCGGTGTGGGAAGCCGTGCAAATGGCCTCTTCTGTGCCAGCTCAATATCTTGGGCTCGAACAACGTCTAGGTGCGATTGCGCCAGGCCTTGAAGCGAGTCTGACCATCATGGATAGCACCTTAGCGGTGACAGGCACGTTAATCAAAGGGCAGTGGGCCTATCGCCAATAAATGGCTGAGAACGTGTCGAACAACACAACAGATTTAAAAGGGATAACATGGAAATTCGTCAACCTATTCATAGCGCGCACGCTAAACAATTGGATACCGCTGGCTTACGTGAACAATTCTTGATTGAGGGAATGTTTCAAGTCGGTCAAATTAACCTAACGTATAGCCATATTGACCGCATTATTGTGGGTGGTGCTGTCCCAACGACAGAAGCTTTAACACTCGTGGGTGGTAAAGAGTTGGGTGTTGATTTCTTCCTTGAGCGTCGTGAGCTGGGTGTCATCAACATTGGTGCGCCTGGTCTGATCATTGTTGATGGCGAGACGTTTGAAATCGGTACACGAGAAGCATTGTATGTGGGTAAAGGGGTGCAAGACGTTCGCTTTGAAAGTGTATCGGCAGAACAGCCTGCCCGTTTTTATGTCAACAGCGCACCCGCACACATGACATATCCAACACGTAAAATCACCCAAGAAGAGGCATCGCCTGAAACCTTGGGCTCGCAAGAGAACTGTAACGTTCGTACCATCAATAAATATTTGCATCCATCGGTGCTACCAACCTGTCAGTTGTCGATGGGGTTGACAGAACTGGCGCCAGGCAGTCTGTGGAACACCATGCCTTGCCATACCCATGAACGTCGTATGGAAGTGTATTTGTACTTCAATATGCAAGCGGACAATTTGGTGTTTCATTATATGGGTGAGCCACAGGAAACCCGCCATTTGGTTGTGCGTAATGAGCAAGCGGTAATTAGCCCGAGTTGGTCAATTCACTCAGGTGTCGGTACCGCTGCGTACACCTTCATTTGGAGTATGGTGGGGGAAAACCAAACCTTCCACGATATGGATCATGTGGCTATGTCTGATTTGAAATAAGCCTTCTTCCGTTATTTTTCGGTGATGCAGAACACCCACTCCGCATCACTGTATCAAAGGAATAAACGTAATGATGACAACAAAACAAGATGTTTTAACCTTGATGAAGCGTGTGTACCGTTATCAGGCGGCTAATCAGACACGCAGTGTTATTCGTCGTAGTGGTGCAACACGTTTTATTAAAGATACGGATTGGGAGCGTGGTGTTTTCTGGTCATGTGTTTCTGCTGCATGGACGGCAACCGACGATCATGAATATCTTGAGGGTGTAATGAACTACACCCTGCACACGGGGTATCGTACAGGCGCATTTCCGCGTTTTGCCGATGATCATGTGTGTGCGCAAGCTTACTTGGATGTTTACCCGCTTGTGAATATTCCAGAGGCGCTTGAGCCAACCATTAAAGCCTTCAATATTATGTTGGATGAGCCTCAACCTGGTCACCGCGACTGGTGGTGGGTGGATTCCTTATTCATGGCACCGCCTGCCTTTGCCGCATTGTCAAAAATAACGGGTGAGCGTAAGTATGTGGATTACATGCATACCGCTTTCTTTGATGCCATTGACCATTTATATGATCCGGAAACCGGTTTGTATTACCGGGACTACCGTTATATGCCAACGGAAATTGGTCAGCAGTATCGGAATGAGTTTGGTGACGGTGGCGCAGAGTTCCGTGAAGCCAATGGTGAAAAGGTATTCTGGTCTCGTGGTATTGGCTGGTTGCTGGCTGCTTGCCCTCGTGTATTGGCCCGTTTGCCAGAAGATTTCGAGGCGCGTCAACCGTACTTGAATGTGTTTACAGCGTTGGCTGCTGAAGTGGTGAAATACCAACAAGAAGACGGCTTCTGGCGTACCAGTTTGCTGGATCCAGACAACTTCCCTGCACCGGAAAGTAGCGCAACAGCGTTGTTCTGTTATGGCTTAGCATGGGGGATCAATAACGGCCAACTAGATCGTGAGACCTATTTGCCAGTAGTTGAAAAAGCCTGGGCGGCCCTGGAAACCTGTGTGCATGAAAATGGCATGATGGGATGGGTGCAACTGCCTGCCTTTAACCCGCGTGATGTGCAGTTTGAACATAACATTGATTACGGCGCAGGTGCCTTCTTATTGGCAGCGACTGAGATGTTGACGTTAGCCCAATAACACATAGACAGGATGAAACGCATTAAAGCTGATTTTATAGATATAAAGTCAGCTTTTTTTATCTCTTTCATTTGTTATATCGATTTTGATTGACCTGTTTTATTACAGAGCTTTTCGCTCACCACTTTTATCGCACAACAAGGATGACTCATATGAAAAAAGCGTTTGGTATATCGGCACTAGTTATGGCGAGTGCTTTCTCCGCACACGTGGCTGCTGAATCGGTTTCGAATTATCAGGTGCAATTTACGTCGCAGGCTCCGGTGATTGATGGCACCGGCAATGATGCGGTATGGCAAAGCGCAAAAACACTGACACAGTTTTCGTTCCCGTGGCGTACTCAAATGGCCCCTGCGACAGAATTTAAAGCATTGTGGGATACTAACGCGATGTATTTCCGTTACCGTGTGGAAGATAAACAATTGGCGGTGGGAACCGATCCTGAGCGGGCTATTCTAGACTCTGACAGGGTGGAAATCTTTCTTGCCAAAGATGTAGGCCTTTCACAGTATTACACCATGGAAATCGATGCTAAATCGCGCGTATTCAGCGGTAAAGCGGCTTACGATACAGCGATGAAAAAACGCACCGCATTAGACAGTACCTGGCAATGGCCGGGGCTGGTGGCAAAAGCCAGTTTGACCGAGACCGGTTATGTGGTGGAAGGATCGTTACCGCTGAAAACCCTCGATGCGTTGGGTTTATGGCAAGACAGTGCAAAAACCACCTTGTTGTGTGCACTTATGCGTGCGGAGTTTACACCGCAGCCGAACGGGAAAATCGACATGGGCTGGATGACATGGGTTGATCCAAATACACCAAAGCCTAATTTCCATAACCCTGGCACCTTTGGGACGTGTACGTTCACGCAATAAGGGCGGCGAAACCTTTACTTTAGCCTGCGGTGACTTCTTACGGCATAAGAAGTCACCGCAGGCTTTTTTATGTCTGGTGTTTTTTAGTTTTGTCGATTCATTTGCTATTAGAGAGGATAGCACACGCTATTTTCAGGTGCTAATGAGCTAATCGAAAGAGCTGATGTGCTTAAATCGTAAATCAGCCCAATGTTAAGAAGAAATTTCGTTTCATTGCTTTTGATATTCTTCGTATGATTACGATGTTGTGATGATTATCGCTTTAATGTTTCGTTTGTTTTCGTATTATGCGGATTCGCAAATTACAAAAACAAAGGAAAGTCCATGGTGCAGGCAAATCCCCTGAAAGCGCGTTTTCATATGATGGCGAAACCGACGAGTTATCGTTGTAACCTGAAATGTGAATATTGTTTCTATTTAGAAAAAGAAGCATTGCTTGATGGAAAGACGTCGTCACCGTGTGGACAATCCCAGCCGACAACGGTGAAGCCCCAACAAGATGTGATGTCAGATAGCGTATTGAAGCGCTATGTTCGAGACTACATTGCCTCTCAACCATCAGACAGTATCGATTTCTCTTGGCAGGGCGGTGAACCAACGTTAGCGGGGCTCGATTTTTATCGCCGTGTTGTGAAGTATCAGCGCCAGTACGCCGCAGGGAAAGCCATCACAAACAGCTTCCAGACCAATGCGGTAGCCATTAATCGACAGTGGGCACAGTTCTTTGCTGAACACCAATTTCTGATTGGCGTTTCAGTGGATGGTACTCCAGAGGTGCATGATAAATACCGTATCTCTGTGAATGGCAAACCGACGTTTGAGCGTGTAAAACGTACGATCGATCTGCTGTTAGAATTCCAAGTGGAATTTAATGTGCTGACGGTGATTAACGATCAAAACTGGAACAAGGGAAAAGAAACCTATCAGTTTTTGAAATCGTTAGGTGCAAAACACATGCAGTTTATTCCCATTGTGGAGGTACAAGGTTCGGCGCAGCAATCGACGGATCATTATGCGCCAAATAGGGAAGCGGTATTGACGCACTTCTCTGTGCCTGCCCATGGTTACGGTGAGTTCATGACGCAGGTATTTGAAGAATGGCTGAAAGAAGATGTGGGTCATGTGTATGTCCGCATGTTTGACAGCGTTCTAGCAACCTGGTTGGGCTATCCTGCCTCTGTCTGCGTGCAGTCCAAAAACTGTGGGCAAGCCATGGTGATTGAAGCCAATGGTGATGTCTATTCTTGTGACCATTATGTGTACCCGGCTAACCGGTTAGGCAATATTGCTCAAACAACACTTAGCAAACTGGCAACCAGTAAGCAGCAACAACGTTTTGGGCAAGCAAAATCATTGAGGTTGACCGATCAGTGTCAATCTTGCGAAGTCCATGGTTTGTGTTACGGCGGCTGCCCTAAACACCGCATTGTGACGCAGGCCGGTCAAAAACATAAGCACAATTATTTGTGTGAATCGTATCAACGTATTTTTCGCCACACTGCACCGGCAATGCATGTCATGGCGCAAACCATCAGCCAAGGGGGAACCGCCGCTGATGCCCTACCGTTATTGAAAAAAATGCGTCATCAACATGTTTTTGCCTAATGCAAATCGTATGGATTTGCCATTTTTTACATAACAACGGAAGTAAGGAGTGAATAATGAACCTGTCATTAGCGAATAAGACAGTGGTTGCCAGTCTCGTTGCTGCAGCGTGTGTTGCGGCACCATTGAGTGCCTATGCCGCCAAGCCAGTTGAACAACCCAACGTTTTGTTAGTGATCATGGATGACCTGGGTACAGGGCAGCTGGATTTTGCATTGGACAGCTTAGATAAAGATGAGCTGGCGAAGCGCCCTGTGCCAGTACGTTATCAGGGTGATCTGGATAAAATGATTGATGCCGCGCAGCGCGCCATGCCCAATGTGGCAGAACTGGCTGACAACGGCGTGAAAATGACCAATGCGTTTGTTGCACACCCTGTATGTGGGCCGTCGCGTGCAGGTATTTTTACCGGTCGCTATCCAACCAGTTTTGGTACGTACAGTAATGATGATGCCCTAAAAGGGATCCCTCTGGATGTGAAATTGCTGCCAGCATTGTTCCAGGAAAATGGCTACCGTACCGCGAACATTGGTAAATGGCACAATGCACAGATCGTCAGTAAGAATCGTGTCGCGGAAGATGCGCGTACTCGCGATTATCACGATATTCAGATCCCTGTTGTGGGCAAAGGGTTTGGTCCGGAAGAACGTGGCTTTGATTACTCATACAGTTTTTATGCCTCCGGTGCCGCACTTTGGAACTCCCCTGCGATTTATGAAAATGGTAAAAATATTCCCGCACCAGGTTATTTGACCCATAATCTGACGAATAAAACGTTGGAATTTATTAAAGAGAGTGGCGACAAGCCGTTCTTTATCAACTTGGCTTACAGCGTACCGCATATTCCATTGGAAGACGCATCACCGGCGAAATACATGGATCGCTTTAACACCGGCAACGTGGAAGCCGATAAGTACTTCGCTGCCATTAACGCGGCTGACGAAGGTCTTGGTCAGATCATGGATCTATTGAAAGAGAAAGGTGAGTTAGATAACACCATGATCTTCTTCCTGTCAGACAATGGTGCGGTGCATGAATCCCCAATGCCGATGAACGGTATGGATCGCGGCTATAAAGGTCAGATGTATAACGGCGGTGTACGTGTTCCATTTGTAGTGTCTTGGCCAGATCAGATCCCAGCCGGTAAGAACAACCATACATTGATTTCAGCTTTGGACATTCTACCGACTGCATTGAAAGCGGCGGGCATTGAGATCCCGGCTGACATGAAAGTGGATGGACAGGATATTCTGCCGGTAATGGCAGGTGAAGAGAAACAGTCCCCGCATGACTACATTTACTGGGCGGGTCCTGGTGCTAAACACTACAGTGAAGAGAACGACCCGTTCTGGTACGGCTACTGGAAGTGGATCACGTATGAAAGTGATGAGATTCCACAAAACCCGAACCTAGAGAAGCTATCAAAAGGTTCTTGGGCGATCCGTGATCAAGATTGGGCATTGTATTTCTATGATGATGGCTCGAACAAGGTCAAATTGTTCAATGACAAACTGGATCCATCTGAGTCTCAAGACTTAGCTGAAAAACATCCTGAAAAAGTCGCTGAAATGAAAAATGCGTTCTACAACTGGATTAAAGATAAGCCAAAACCCGTTGCGTGGGGCCAAGACCGTTACCATGTATTGACTGAATCAGCGAAAAGTTCACCTAATTTAGTGAAGAACTAATTTAGTATCACTATATCTTGTAAATAAATCCAACTATCTATCATAAAAAGCCAAAAGCATCTGCTTTTGGCTTTTTTATTATTAGGTTTTCTATTTACATTTATTTGATATTCATCGTGCATTCAATGCATGTTGATTTCTATAGTGGCTTTAGATTGACTTTCTTTTTATTAGATATAATTGCATGGTACAACGTCATTGGCTGTTCTGCTGTTTATGTACACGTATCTATTTATGTGTTTTTCATTTTGCATGCGAGCTGTCTCGTGGATAATAAAGTGGTAAACAAAGATGTGGAAAAATAATTTATTGCAGGAGCGAAGAGATGAGAGGTGATAAGGATGAACAGGTTTATATTACGAGTTTGATAACGTCATCATAGTGATAAGTACGCAGCTAAATATCATGATCATAACGTTATTGTTATAGATACAGTGACGGTGAGCGACGGAGGTATATTATAAGAGGGATGATAATGACAGTTCGAACGTTCTATCACATCGTTACAAATAAGAAAGGCGGTTCCAAGAGGCTGGTTCATTGGGCATCTATTATTTATATCTAGATAAGATGACATAAAAAAGCCTTTGCAATGCAAAGGCTTCGTTAAGTGTCTAGCCAACAATGTTATTTTTAGGTTTGAGGCTTACCAGGTGTACTTGATACCCATACGGTAGCGAGTTTGACGGTCGTCGGTGATATTGCTTTGGCTAATATTACCCACTTCCACAAATGGACGCCAGATGGTGCCTTCTGCCGTTTTGTAGGTGTACATTAAACGGAAGTTGTGTAAGTAGTTCATGTCATCATTATCAAATAATGGCTTGCCGTTACTTTCCATTTCTTTCCAAATGTTGAATTCATACTGGAAATCCCAGTTTTGAATGTTGTAGCCAAGCCAAGTATCAAATTGTTGAATTTTAGAGTGGTAGCTTGAACCATCTTGGCCTGTCATACCGTAATCCCATAGCTTCCATTTGTATCGTGCTTGAACACGGATATTATTATCAAATTTGTAGTTCAAACGTGCGTAAGGTACATAAATAAGTCCCGGTTCTGAAAAGTCAAGAGACATACCTACAAGGCCAACTGTATTTGGATTGAGCTTGGTATAATAGAAAGCAGAAAATTCAGAACCGTTCATGTTCATTGAATCAAACATGTTATCTTTTTGGTCGTTGTTATAACGTGCGTCCAATTCAAAACCCAGACCTTTACCTGTATCTAAAAAGGCTTTAATACGGTCACTGTGTTTATTTCCACCATCGACATATTGGTGGCGGTATTCAATGGTTGTTTTATAGTCATTAGCTAGCGCATGAGTTCCGACAGACAAAAGCGAAGTGGCAATAACCACTTTGGTTAATGTGTTCATTATTATATTCCCTAATATGTGTAGTGTTTTAAATAAAGTAAATGATATTTATGTGAAATCCGTTTTATGTATAAGCTTTAGCGCTGTTTGCCGGTACTTCCGTTGGACGCCAAGGATCACCGGTATGCTCTAACCACGGTATTAATTCTTCATGCACAAGTTGGTCAATTAATGCTTTATTGTTGTGGGCAATGTTGACCATTTGGTAAGGATCTTTTTGGTTGTCATGTAACGTGAACGTCAATGGTTTACCTATCTTACGATCAATCACGAGTGTGTAGCGATTGGTGCGTACGCCACGGCGACCATAAGATTGCCCACCATAAGGCATGAAGGTATAGAATTGAGACGTCGGTTGTTTATCCCCAGACTGGCCTTGCAAGGTACGCGCAAAGTTTGTGCCTTCCACGGTGTCTGGAATAAGATCTTGCATCCCCATTAAGCCAAACAAGGTTGGATAAATATCGGGGGCAGAGAACAGCAAATCATTTTGCTGTGGTGCCAATTTTCCCGGCCATCGGAAGATCATAGGAATACGCATTGATTCTTCATAATGTACGTTCTTAGTCGGCTGACCATTTGAGCCCATGCAACAGCCGTGGTCGGAGAAGAACACCACAAGCGTATCGTTGGCGAGATTAAGTCGGTCTAACTCATCAATAATGCGACCGAATTGCTCATCTACGCCATTGACCATCGCCATATATTCTTTGAAATAGTCTGGCCCGTACCCTTCAAGATATTGTTTGTCCCACTGTACGTTCGGACGGTCATTCAGCTCTTTGGAGGATTTCCCTGCAAAACGATCCAAATATTTTTCGGGTACTTGGTCATACGGTGAATGCGGTGGGTTCATCGAAATCACCAGCGTGAACGGTTTGCTCTCATCACGGTACTGCCCATTGGTGTTGCGTAAGTAATTAATCGCAACATCCGCTTCGTGCTCAGGACTCCATTGATCAACATGAAGTGGCTGATCGCGCGGCGTATCATTGGTCCAATAGATTGGCTTCAAGTGTAGATCGTAAGTGCCGTAGGCGTGCCAGAAGTCAAAACCATGGCGACGATCCGGTGCCGTCCAATCATTCCAGTAACGGCCTTCCATCGGGTTGTTATAGCTAGGCACAAAAGGTGGTTCAGGCGCATCAAGGTGCCATTTACCGATATACCCCATGCTATATCCCTGTTCTTTCAGGATATCGGACCAAGTCACGGTATTTTTCTTCAGTTCAATACCAAAGTCTTTACCGCCAAAAGTTCCTGGCACACCGGTATGGCTATTACCTTGAATACCATTACGGTAAGGATATTGCCCAGTCATTAACATGCCACGAAATGGGGTACAAAGCGGAAAGTTAGAAACCGCTTGTTTGAGCACCACACTTTGCTTAGCAAAGCGATCCAAATGTGGGGTAAGGCTGTTGTCTTGCTTCATGAATCCCAATGCTTGCGCACGAAACTCATCCGGGAAAACGATCAGTAAGTTCGGTTTCTTCTGTTTGCTTGTATGTGTTGAATCTTCTTTTGTTGTGATAGCAGCATTAACAGTAAAGCTGGCGCCTGCAAGCGCACTGGAGGCGGCTATTCCTTTTAGCAATCCACGACGAGTAATAGACATACTCTTAATTCCTACAGTAAGTGAAAACACAGCATGTAAAAGTAAACAAAAACAAATATACTTGCGTATACCTTCGAAGCGTAAGCTATCGAAGGGGTGCTAGCCGTGTTTCGGATCACAAAATAAACAATGTGAAATTTTTGGCATGTGAATTTGTTGATCTGTCCAGCATTTTTTGTCTGATAACAATGGCGATGAACAAAGAATATGCGAAATTCTAGTTCACTATCTTTCAAATCAAAGATTGTTGTTTTCACTTACCATCATCATATGCTTGTAAGACACAGTTATCTTTTGATTGTTTTCATTTGTAATGCGCGTAATAGGGGGTAATTACCTGTTATGGCGTTTGAATCACCGGTTTTGCAGGTGCCATATCGTACCTGCTGCAAATTTTATGGATAAAATGACATGCAAAAAGACATTACCGCGACAGCTCGCCCGATCATTCCCTATGAACATCCTGACTTGTCGATGTATCTAAAGTTGATGAAGGAAAATGCCATTCGGTTGCGCTATCGAAAAAAAGCATACACGCAGCACGATGCCTATATTCAGCAGCTGTTTTCATCAGAGAATCCATTAAAACAGCAATGTGATGATCTGGTGCGTTATGTCGCTGAAGCGTTTGAGCATTATGCAATGTGGGACTATACCCATGCCTATTACCCGGGGCGTCCGAGTCAGCAAACGGCACGCACAGATGCCATGGAAGGATGCAGTCGAGTTCTACCCACATTGGCAGCCTGGCTCTCGCAACAGCAGGAAGATAGCCCGATGCTACAGGGCATTACAGGAAAGCCATTAGATGTGACCTCTTGGATACATAAAGCCTTTCTTGCTGGCACGGATCCACAGCATCCTGGCTATTGGGGCACGCTGCATGACTATGACCAACGCACATGCGAAAGCGCGGATTTAGCGCTGGCATTATGGTTAAGTCGCAAGCAGGTATGGGATACCTACAATACAACACAGCAGCGACAGATCATCGATTGGTTTAAGCAAGTGAATCATTGCCAAACGGTTGATAATAATTGGCATTTGTTCCCACTCACGGTACAGCTGGTGGTGAAGGCACTGACTGGTGAAGACCATGTTGAACATGTGCGCTACGAAAGAACAAAAGCGTTTTATGTTGGGGATGGGTGGTTCCGTGATGGCGCAAAAGGGAATTACGATTACTACAATGCCTGGGGATTTTTCTACTCACTGTATTGGTTGGACTGTATTGATCCAGCGTTTGACCCAGAATTTATCCGTACCAGCTTGAATGCTTTTTCTGAGCGTTTCCGGTACTTCTTTACACCGCAAGGGCTTCCGTTGTTTGGCCGCAGTGCCTGTTATCGTCTGGCGGCCGCTTCACCTTTGCTCGCGACATTGGCGGTGAATCATAATGCTCCCAGATGCGATGATGCGGCAACGAGCCGTTTATCTATTGGTGAAACCAAAAGGGCATTTCGTGTCAGCTTAGATTATTTCATTGCCAATGGGGCGTTGAAAAACGGTGCGCCGACACAAGGGGTGTTTAGTGATGATCCGCGTTTAGTGGATAACTACAGTGGCCCCGCCAGTAGCTTTTGGTCATTACGGGCACTGAATATTGCCTTGTTCTGTGGTGATAAAATTGGGTTATGGCAGGCAGAAGAAAGCCCTTTGGCGATAGAACAGCAGGACTTCATGTTTGATATTCCAGCCATTGAAGCAACGGTTATAGGGACTTTCAAAACGAAAGAGGTCGTTGTGATATTTCGATCGGATTATACACAAGAGCAATCGCCGCCTTCTCGCCGTCTTGAAACGCAAACCTATTGGAAAAAAATGCAAGAAATCCTGACAGGACGGGCAGAAAGACCGAAAAACAACCTGTTGAGAAAAGGTATTACGTGCTATAGCTCGAAAATGTCACATTTCTTTTAGTTTTAAATGCTTTCGATTTGAAAGTAAATGTGTGATCTAGGTCTTTTCTTTTTCTTTTTGTTTCGAATATCATCTGGCGAAAGATAACGAAGAACTGGGGTTTTATATGTTTTTGGTTTCATCGCATGAAATGCTACTTAAGGCGCAAAAGGGTGGGTACGCCGTTCCCGCGTTTAACATTCACAACTTAGAAACAGTGCAAGTTATTGTTGAAACGGCAGCAGAGATGCAATCGCCAGTGATCCTTGCGGGGACGCCGGGGACTTATTCTTATGCGGGTACGGAGTACTTGGTTGGGATCTGTCAAGAAGCCGCTCGCCGTTACAAAATGCCGATTGCGCTTCACCTTGATCACCACGAGTCTTACAGTGATATTTGTCAGAAAGTGGAAGCAGGCATTAAGTCTGCGATGATTGATGGTTCACACCTGACATTTGAAAAAAATATTGAATTGGTTAAGCAAGTGGTGTCGTTCTGTCACCGCTGGGACTGTTCAGTAGAAGCCGAGTTAGGGCGCCTGGGTGGGCAAGAAGATGATCTGATCGTGGATGCAAAAGATGCTCTGTATACCGATCCAGATGCGGCATTCGAGTTCGTGACAAAAACGGGGATCGACTCGCTGGCTATCGCCATCGGTACTGCGCATGGTATGTACAAAGAAGAACCTCGCTTAGACTTTGATCGTCTGGGGATCATCCGTAGCAAAACAGATGTGCCACTTGTTCTTCATGGCGCTTCAGGTGTACCGGATGCTGATGTGCGTCGTTGTATTGAATTGGGTATCACCAAAGTGAATGTCGCAACAGAGTTGAAAATTGCTTTCTCTGATGCGGTGAAGCAGTACTTTGTTGAACATCCTAATGCGAATGATCCGCGTCACTACATTGTTCCGGGTAAGGAAGCGATGAAGAAAGTGGTGATGGATAAAATTACTGTGTGCGGTAGCGCCGGTAAACTGTAAACACGTTTGAAAGAATCAGCACGCAATCTTCTGTGCTTTGGCTACATCGCATGTTCCCCTTTATTAATGCGGTGTAGCCATTTTTCTTTCATTCTTCTCCAGACTTCAAATAATGGAACATATTGCGATGGATACGTCATCGGCATTTAAGCCAAAGAAAATCGCCGTGATCGGTGAGTGCATGATCGAATTAAGCGGTAAACCGTTTTCAGGCCAAGAGCAACGGTTTGGGGGAGATACGTTGAATACGGCGTTGTACCTTTCCCGTTTGGTGCCAGGACTTGCCCCGAGTTATGTTACTGCGCTAGGGGAAGATACTTACAGCCAGCACATGCTAAAAGCATGGCAGGATGAAGGCATTGATACGGCATTAACCGTACAAATCCCTGGTAAATTGCCGGGTATGTATGCCATCGAGTTGGACGAGCAAGGTGAGCGTACCTTCCATTATTGGCGCGGAGAGTCGGCAGCAAAAGCGCTTTGCCAGCAGGCTCAATTCTCGACGATCATGGCGACGTTACAGTCTTACGATCTGGTTTACTTAACCGGGATTTCATTGGCCATTTTTTCTGATGAAGATAAACACGCCTTCTTACTGGCCCTTGAATCACTTAAAGCGTCAGGGGTGAAAATTGCCGTCGACTCCAATTATCGTCCGCGTTTATGGCCAAATGCGGCAGATGCTTGTGAATGGTTAGGTAAGTTATACCAGCTTAGCGACATTGCGTTGGTCACCGCAGAAGACGAAGATGCCATGCTAGGTATGCAAGATTCTCCTGCCAGCATCATTGCCACACGTTTACATTCAATGGGAGTGAAACAAGTGGTGGTGAAACTGGGAAGCGAAGGCGCAATGTGGTCTGAGAAGGGGCAAAGTGGTCAGGCGCGAACCAATAAAGTCGATCATGTCGTGGATACCACCGCCGCTGGAGATTCATTTAATGCGGGGTATCTGGCTGCTTGGTCAATGGGAATGACGATGGCGGAATGTTGCCATTGGGGGAATAAATTAGCCTCTCGGGTTATTCAGCATCAAGGTGCGATCATTCCTCGGGATCAAACCCACTACATTACCGAATTAATGAGCATTTAATGTCAGTCGTTGACCGGCAGTATATCAATGAAATGGATAGTCATGCGTTGGAGGCAAAATGACGATGAAACATGTCGCAGTCTTGTTGGCTGATGGGTTTGAAGAAGGTGAAGCGGTTGTCTTTATCGATATTATGCGTCGTCTAGATATTAAAGTAGATGTGCTTTCTTGTATGGAAACCACCGCACTTAAGACCTACTTTGAAACCCGTATTACGGCAGATGATACCCTGAAACAGTGCTATGACCGTACGTACGATGCGGTGATGATGCCTGGTGGGCCGAAGGGCACGGACAATTTAACGGCTAACCCAATGGTGATTGACTTTATTAAACGTCACATTGCAGACAATAAATACATTTGTGCTTTATGTTCATCTGGCGCCAAAGTGTTAGCGGCACATGGCTTATTGGAAGGTCGTCAGTATACGACCGGTGATAAATTGGCAGACAAGTTTGAAGATGGTCAGTTTATTAATCAAAAAGTGGTGGTAACCGATAACTTTATTACGGGACGGGGGCTGGGTGTGAGTTTTGAATTTGCCTTTACCGTTGCCAAAATGTTGTTGACGGATAACCAAGAGAAAGTGGATTGGCAGGCGAATCACATTTATTTTGAGCATTGGCCGCTACGTTAATACTTATTCTATCATCAGGTCTTTTTTATCTGCTTCGTATTATAAACGTCGAGGGTGGTCTACTGCGTAACCCTTTTTGCCCTATCGCAACCTCAGCGATGGGGCTTTTTTTTCTGCCCATATGGCTGAAAGAGCAAAAAGTAGGATACGTCATGATAGATGACGGATAAGTAACGAGGAAGAGATTGGCGCTTTCCATCTATCGGTAAGGATAGAAATAAAGAAACTGAAGGGGAGAACGTGGAGATAGAAACTGAAGACAAAAAAGCAGCGACCGGATCGCTGCTTAGTGTTTTTCATGATCAACATGGAAAAATGATGTTATCAGCGCTGATTTTATTCGCCGACAATTGTCGCGACATTTTTCACTAATTCAGCCAGTTCATCCCAGCGCTCTTCATCAATCAGGTTGCCCGGTACCATCCATGTTCCGCCACAAGCAAATACAGCGTTCAAAGCAAGATATTGATTAACGTTAGCAGGGTTCACGCCGCCTGTTGGCATGAAAGAAACCGGATAGACAGCAGACAGGGCTTTCAACATTTCTACGCCGCCAGACGGCTCAGCAGGGAAGAATTTCAAGGTGTTAAGCCCCATCTCCATGGCTTGTTCAACCAAGCTTGGGTTATTCACGCCCGGGATGATAGGCATATTGCGCTGTTGGCAGTATTTCACCGTTGTTGGGTTAAAGCCCGGGCTGACAATAAAGTCGACACCTGCTTCGATAGCGGCATCAACTTGTTGGGTGGTTAAGACGGTGCCTGCACCAATGAGCATGTCAGGGTACGCTTCACGCATGTTACGAATGGCCTGGGCTGCCGCCTCTGTGCGGAAAGTAACTTCCGCGCAAGGTAAGCCATTTTCAGACAGTACTTGCGCTAGCTTCGCCGCTTTATGGGCGTCTTTAATCGCAATAACAGGGATAACTTTTAGCGCACGCATGCGTGATGTTAGATGACTCATTGTTTCACTCCTTGATAAAAATGCAGTAACGATTTAAGCATCGCAATCTGTATGGATGGCGATGTGGACGTATAACCGATATGTCGCAGAAGGTGTCGTTTGAATGGCATGTAAGTGCTGATCTGTGCCCTACATTTTCCAGCCATAAAAATACCCTCATGGAAATGCATGAGGGTATTGTCCAAAATGAAAGCAAATAAGTCAATAAATTTGAAACTGTGTTTCTATTTTATTGGGTAGTCATGAAACCCGAGTTGGTCAGAAACGGTTTTCCCTGCTGTGTGAAGCAGATTGATGTAGTAAGACTTACGTTTTTCATCAAATCGGATGGTGGGTAATGAGATGGATAATGCAGCGATGACATTGCCGAATCGGTCAAACACAGGCGCTGCGATACAACGCAAGCCAGGTTCTTGCTCTTCATTATCTTCGGCATACACGTTGGCTTTAACATCGTTCAGTTCATTCAGTAGCTGCTCGATGTTTTCCAGTGTTTTTTCTGTGTGTTTAATGAACTCGACATCTTTTAGCGTATCGCGGACAAAGGCTTCTGCCTGGTAAGCCAGTAGTACCTTGCCAATGGCAGTGCTGTATAGCGGGTTACGACGACCAATGCGCGATTGCATACTCAGGTTATAGCCTGAATCAATTTTGTGGATGTAAATGATGGCATTGTCATCCAGCGCCCCCAGATGCAGGGCCTCATTGGTCTGCTGAGAAATTTTTTGCATTTCTCGGTCGCAAAGCGCAATAAGATCAACGTTTTCCAGTGACTTTGCACCCAGCTCAAACAGTTTTAACGTGAGGGCATATTTATCAGCTTCTCCTTCCTGAGAGACATACCCCAACGTTTTCATCGTTTGAAGAAAACGGTACACCGTACTCTTGGACATCATTAATCGCTGAGAGAGATCGGTGATCCCTATTTCTTTTTGTTCACCCAGCGCTTGAAGGATGCCAAAGACCTTCATGACTGAAGAGACCGCTTCCGGTTGTTTGGAAGACTCCATCTAAATGTTCCTTACGTTATTAGTCTTAATGAACGAGATTATACGGTTTTCACTTTTCTGTGCCTATTTTTCTGAAAGGCTTTTTCAAAAATTGCAACACACCTGTCATTCATCGTGATCTTGTGATGAAAAGCAAAGCTGCAAATAAAAAATCAAAACGGTATTTCAAAAAACTTGATGTATCTTTTTGTAATGGTATAGTCAGCAGCATTGACGGGACACATATTAATCATTGGGTCTTATGCGGGAACGCCTAAACCTGACTGTGAGGGAAATAACATGATTCTTAATGCATTTAATCTTGAAGGCAAAGTGGCTATCGTAACGGGTTGCGATACAGGACTAGGTCAGGGCATGGCGTTGGGTTTGGCGCAAGCGGGTTGCGATATTGTGGGTGTGAATATTGTCGAGCCAACAGAAACGATTGAGAAAATGGCACAAACAGGCCGTCAGTTTCTCGATATTCGTGCTAACTTGATGAAAACTGATGATATCAACAGTATTGTTGATCAAGCGGTATCACACTTCGGTAAGATCGATATTCTGGTGAATAACGCCGGTATTATTCGTCGTAATGACGCGATCGATTTTTCTGAGCAAGATTGGGATGACGTAATGAACATTAACATCAAATCTGTATTCTTTATGTCGCAAGCCGTGGCGAAACAATTTATCTCACAAGGTCACGGCGGTAAGATCATTAATATTGCCTCAATGTTGTCTTACCAAGGTGGTATCCGTGTTCCGTCATATACTGCATCGAAAAGTGGTGTGATGGGTGTGACACGCCTGATGGCGAATGAATGGGCGAAGCACAATATCAATGTGAACGCGATTGCCCCAGGATATATGGCCACTAACAATACGGCGCAGTTACGTGCTGATGAACAGCGTAATGCAGCGATTCTTGAACGTATTCCAGCGGAGCGTTGGGGTAACCCAGAAGATCTTGCTGGCCCATGTGTGTTCCTTGCGTCTGATGCGGCAGCCTACATTAACGGGTACACCATCGCAGTCGATGGTGGTTGGCTAGCCCGATAAATCATAGGGCGTAAAGAACAAGCGGTGACACGTGATGTGTTACCGCTTTTTTTGTTATGTCGCGAGTTGGAGTGAGTTGATGGATGTTGTATGGATCGCGCAAGCCGTAGGCTTAGTGAGTTATGTGTTAGGCATTTCTACCTTTTATCAAAAGAACGATAAACGGTTAAAGATGATGATGGTGATCTTTAATCTCAATCACATGATGCATTATTTATTACTCGGTGCGATCACGTCTGCGGTGAGTTCAGCGTTGTCTGCGTGTCGTTCGACATTATCGGTGAAATTTTCTTCGCCAACATTGGCGTATGGGTTCATTGCCTGCAATGTGCTGATTGGACTTTATATTGTCGACAATCCGTTAGGCTGGTTACCGATTATTGGTACGTCGATTGGTACGTATGCCATGTTCTGTTTGCAAGGGATCAGAATGCGTATCGCCTTTATTGTCGGGGCGACTTTTTGGCTGTTGAATAATATTCTTGTGGGATCTTGGGGTGGAATGTTGCTTGAAAGTACCTTGTTGACGGTGAATATGTTGACGATTTATCGGTTGTACCGAACCCGTCCAATGGAAGAAATGACACGCTAAATAAAGAGAGGGTATATGTCGAGAGATGGTGTGTAGAAGGTAAAGCCCGCTAAGAAAAGCGATGCCACAACAAGCTGCCGAAGCAGCCTGTTGATTGATGTTATATTAAGCTTGGTCGATGATTTGCGAAACAAATGCGCGAATATCATCGTCCTGACAATGATCAAAGAAGCATTGTTGGAAACGCTCCCCACTGACAGCAGTCTTTACTAATTCAGGGTCGATAGCACGCAGTGTATCGAGATAATTGTCCTTCACGACAGCCGCTTTCACCGCATTCAGGATACCGGCGTTACGTTGTTGTGGTTCTGCGCGTTCTAGTGGATATCCCTGACCGCGCTCACCGGTTGTGAAAGCTTTTTCAAAGATATAGCGGACATTGAGTTCAGCGCCCCAGCCAAAGCCTTTCGCAAAAGCCAAAGATAGCGCGTTGCCGTTGTTAATTTGATTGAACAAGAAGGCATCTGACGGATCAAGACAGTAACCGCACACAACACCAGGGTGAATGTTCAGTGACATCATCGCACCTTGGCCAGTCCCGCAGCCCGTTACCACAAAATCAACCGCTTTAGCGTTAATGAGTAAGCTTGCCATGATGCCAAGGTGAATATAAGTGAGGTGATGATCATGTTCATCATTCATGCCGACGTTATACACGTCATACTGTAAATCGGAAACAACCGTATTGAGTTGCTCAAGCACCATAGCATTTTTGTTGGCTTGGCTGTTTTCCATCATGAGTGCGATTTTCATAGAAGACTCTCTTAGTAATGATGAAGGTAATTATAAAAATCAATTACAAAAATAAAACTGCTTTTCAAAAATAAAGAAATAAAGTTCACGTTTTTACTGTGTGAAGAATGACGATTTGTGATGGTTGTCATGTTGTATTACAGGCCAGATGGCAGGTGATTGTGGGAGAGATGCCGAAAGAGAACGGCATGACAGGAAAACGCTTTGTCTCCATTTGTCATCACCAACCCCATCATCCATACAATAGCGGACAAAAAAGCGTGTGCTTTTTACTTACACTTACAACAGTAAATCATTGATGACATCTAGGTGACGGGTATGCAACGACGACTGCGCAGTATGGGGTTCACCCTGCTGATCGCGCTGTACTTTACAGTGTTTCAGAACATGGCTTTATGGCATCACTTGTCGGTGTTGTATGCCGCGCAAAAAGTGCAGGGTTGGGGCTTTTTGTTGACCGTTCCCGTCTTTATTTTTGTGTTGATGAACGTCGTGTTTACCTTGTTGATCTGGCCGCGTGTGTACAAGGTGATTGTGCCGGTATTGATACTGGCCGCCACCGGGGTGACCTATGCCATGTATCAGTACGGAGTGGTGTTTGACCACGGCATGATGGTTAATGTGGTGGAAACCGATACCCATGAAGCCACCAGTTACCTGTCGCCGGCGTTGTTTGGCTGGTTTATTGGCTTGGCGGTGATCCCGTTGATTCTGCTCTGGCGTGTGAAAGTCGATTTTGGCGCGTCTACCCGTCAACTTATACTAAAGAAAGGCATGAGCATCTTGCTGTCTCTTGTGGTGGTCGGGGCGATTGCGGGCCTGTATTACAAAGACTATGCCTCTTTATTGCGTAACCACAGCGAAATTAAAGCCATGATCAACCCGACCAACTTCCTCAGTGCGGGTTATCGCGTGTTAAAAGAGCGCGTGTATGAAGCGCACTTACCGTTTGAGGTCATCGGTACTGATGCGGTGGATCGCAATGCGGCGCTTGCAGAAAAAGGCAAACCTAATGTATTAGTGCTGGTGGTAGGGGAAACGGCGCGCGCACAAGACTATGCACTGGATGGTTACGATCGCAATACCAATCCGTATTTATCGAAAGAGTCGATTTTGAGTTACCAGAACGTGTCGTCGTGCGGCACGGCCACCGCTGTGTCTGTGCCGTGTATGTTCTCGCGCATGACGCATGACAATTACGACGCGTTAACGGCGCGCCATCAAGAAGGCTTGTTGGATGTGCTTAAGCATGCGGGTGTGTCGGTCACATGGATCGATAATAACAGTGGCAGCAAAGGCGTAGCGAATCGCGTCAACGTGATCATCACGCAGGGCAGCAATGATCCTACTTTGTGTCCGGATGGCATGTGTTACGACGGCATCTTACTGAAGCCGCTGAAACAACAGCTGGCCCATATTGAAGGGGATACCGTGATTGTACTGCATCTGATGGGCAGTCACGGCCCGACGTACGCCAAGCGTTATCCAAAAGCCTTTGCGCGTTTTAAGCCAGTGTGTGAAACCAGCGATCTGCAGCAATGCTCACAGGAAGCCTTGATTAACACCTATGACAATTCACTGGTGTACACCGATTACATTTTGGATCAAATCATTGGCTTGTTAAAAGAAGAGAGCAGCAAGGTCAATGGGGCGATGCTGTATATGTCGGATCACGGCGAGTCGTTGGGCGAGCAGGGTATTTATCTGCACGGTATGCCATATTCCATCGCACCGAGTCAGCAAACCCACATTCCGATGATCACCTGGTTCTCGCCAACGTTTACCCAGCACCAGCGCTTGGATGGACAGTGTATGTCACAGGTCGCACAACATGATAAACTGTCGCACGATAATGTTTTTCATACGGTATTGGGCATGATGGATATCAGCACCAACACGTATGATCCTCATCTCGACATGTTGGCGGCTTGCCGACAGTGAGCGAAAGCGCCGCAAACGGTGCGATAAGCAATGCAGCAAGCGAAATAGATAAGTAATAAAAGAGAAGCAGATGAAACCGGGAGCAACAGGTATTACCCGCATCATGAATGCGACGGTGTATTCGATGCAAGGGCTGAAAGCCGCATGGCAAAATGAAGCGGCGTTTCGTCAGGAAAGCGTATTACTGTTGGTGGCCATTGCGATCACCAGCCTTTTGCCAGTGAGCCTGTATGAGCAGGTTGCGATGCTGGCCTGTATCGTGTTGGTGATGATCGTCGAGTTGATGAACTCCGCCATTGAAGCCGTGGTGGATCGTATAGGCCCTGAGCGTCATGAGCTGTCTGGCCGTGCGAAAGACATCGGCTCAGCGGCTGTCTTTGTGGCCATGGTGCTTACCGGTATGGTGTGGGCGGCAATTCTGTACACGACCTATTTGGCATAACGCAAGGCGTGATGCGAAAAATGAAAAAGCCACGACCGTTGTCGTGGCTTTTTGCTATGAATAACCGCGAGGGCGAAGTATTTAGCTGCGCGAAATAACCCATTCAGCATTGCAGTCTTTACACGTTAATTGTGCTTCACTGATACTCTTACCCACAATTTGTGTCTGGGTGGATTGGCATTCAGGGCACTGCGTCCGCGTCGGAGGGCAATTGATCTCAACGCAATGATTCTTATTGTCTTTGGCTTTGACCATTGGTTGTTTGCAATCTGGGCACAACATTATTAATACTCCTTATTAATGCACTGACATCATGTCAGCGATGCACACATTACTTGTCTACACTGGTACGAATATTGCGCAAATATTTCGACAGTGTCAGAAAAATAATCTCTGCTCTTGTAATAGCATTGTTGACAGACCGTGACTATCTCTGTGTGTAGATTGTTCTTTGTTTGTTGATATAGATCATAACTATGTCCAAACAGAGAATAATTTTGCAAAAGATGCGCTAAGCCGCCGATAGGTGCCATAACCATAGGGTGAGAATGGCAATTGCAGCAAGTTAACGGGTGGTGTCTTTGGCCAGATCGGGCTCTCCACTGCGTTGCAAAATACGCGCTCGCGCTTGGTCGCGTAAGGCAACTGTTGCTTGCCATGTTTTCCCTTCTGGGGGCAGGGGGGAATCAATACTCACAGTGATCGCCCCTCTACGGGGAAACAACGATCGATCACGTAATATCGAGCGGGTGCCCCGTAAGGTAATAGGGACAATGGGGATCTGCTGTTGGGTCGCAATCTGAAACGCCCCTAAGTGAAAGTCATGGATCCCGGCCATGCGATACAGCGTCCCTTCCGGAAACACCGTCAGCGGTGCACCAGACATTGCACTTTCTGCCATCTTTTCTGTATCCGACAGGCTTTGTTTGACGTTAAAGCGCTCAACAAAGTGGCTGCCGATTTTGGTGAGAAAAATGCGGGCGATCGGTTGGCGAAGTAATTCTGCCTTGGCGACAAATTGGTGATCACACCCTGTTGCGGCAGCCAGCACCAGCCCATCTAAATAACTGGCATGATTGGCAACCACAATAAACGGTGTGCCCTTGGGGGGAAGGTTGGCTTGTCCTTCAAGGGTTAATCGGGTACGTGTCAGCCAAAAGAGGGCGCGGGCTCCTGCGCGTGTCACGTGCCAGCAGGCTTGGCGTGATGGCAGCAGGGCGACCAGTATCCACACCGGTACAGCCAACGTGATCATGGCCAGCCACATGTAGGCCGCAAACAGGTAATCCCCCAATCCTCCTAAGCCCCGCTTCGTGGTGTGCCACAGTCCGACCCCCGTCAGCCGAACGGTTTGCCACCACACTGCCCGCTGCGGGGCATGCAGGCTGTGGGTTTGATACAGATCCTGACAGGCCGAGCGGCGGATTTTTCCGCTGGATGTTTTAGGAATGGTGCGCGGCGGGCAAATCACCACATCATCCGTCGGCACACTGAGCAGGTTAACGGCCAAGGATTGGATCTGACTCTTTAGCTGTTGCTGGGTGTCATCATCGCTATGGTGCGATTCGGCCAGTACAATCAGTTGTTCGGTACCAGCGTGAGGGGAGTGGCTGGCAAACACGGCAACACAGCCTTTGCGTATGCCGGTCAGTTGACTGACGGCACTTTCGAGTTCATGGGGATAAATATTGCGTCCGGCTTTGATGATGATGTCTTTGGTGCGCCCGGTCAGAAACAGTTCGCCATCCATGGTCAGGCCTCTGTCGCCGGTACGTAGCCAGCTGTCATGGAATAAGGTCTCGGTTTTGTCCGGTTCATGGTAATAGCCCTGTGTGGCTGACGGGCCTTTAAACTCCACTTCGCCTTCCTGTCGGTCCGGCATTTCTCGCCCGAACGGATCCACAATGCGGATCTGATGGCCGCCGAGGGGATGTCCAAGACCAATCAGCGGGAGTATTTGTTTTTCGTCTGTGTCATGGTGAGGCGAAGCGCAGGGTATGGCATGCCCGCTTTGCATCATGCGTTGGCGATCCACATATTCAATGCGTGGCGTGCGCACCGTGGTCGGAAAGGTTAAGCCTACCGATGACTCAGCCAGTCCGTACACTGGCGACATGGCTTCCTGCCGAAAGCCGAAACGGGCAAACCGTTCTGTAAAGGCGGTGATCGTTCGTGGGCTGATGGGTTCGGCCCCGTTCCAGGAGAGTCGCCATTGGCTGAGATCCAACCCTTTCAGCGCAGATTCCTCCACTTTGTTAACGCACAGTTCATAGGCAAAATTGGGCGCCGGAGAGAGGGTGCCCTTGTGATGGTGGATCGCCCATAGCCACCGTTCGGGTTTCGAGAGAAACAGCAGCGGCGACATGATCACCAACGGCATGGCGTGGTACAGGCTACCCAGCCAGGCACCAATTAAGCCCATGTCGTGATACACCGGCAGCCAGCTGACAAACACATCTTTTGAACTGGCATTGACCGCTTTGCCCATGGCGCGAATATTGGCGAGCAAATTGGCGTGCGTTAGCATCACGCCCTTGGGAACACCGGTACTGCCCGATGTATATTGTAAAAAGGCAATGTCATCGGCGTGCGGGGTGCCAATGCCAGCGATGTCTGCCTGCTGATGTGTGTGTGGCGGAGGTGATGTTGGTGCTGCCTGATGGCGCAGGGCTTCTACGGAGACAATGGCATGCAGGGAATCGACCTGCAATCGTAATAAGCGCGAGAGCGGCTTGCCTTCTGGTAGGGTGATCATCAGTTTCACGCCTGCATTCTGCAAAATTTTGGCGTGCCGCATCAGGTGATCTTCAATTTGCGAAGGGCGGGCCGGTGGATAAATGGGGACCGGGATCGCGCGGGCGTAAAGGATGCCGAAGAAGCTATAAAAATAGTCATTGCTGGTGGGCAGCATGATGGCGACGGTATCACCCGGTGCAATGCCTGCGTGTATTAATCCTCGGGCAATCTCTTGCGCGTGAGTTTGCAAGGTGCGGTAGCTGATAATGTCGATATCAGTGGCGTTTTGGTACACATACAAATGTTGCCGATCGGGGTGCTGCGTGACATGCCAATCCAGCAGGCCTTGTAGTGTGGTGACGTGCGTGGGCGTATCGCTGACGTGGGCCAGATTGATGGCAGCGGTTTCTTCTCCTGTGTAAAACGACGGTGGGCCTGCCATTTCAGCCTGTGCGTGACGCTGGGCATGATGCACGGCAGTAAGCAGATCTTGCAGGGTTTCACTGGTGGCCAGTGTTTGATCATCCAGTGTGACACCAAACAGCCGCTCCGTACGCTGGAGCAGTTCTGCCCGGCTTAAGCTATCAAATCCCAGATCCGCGTCCAGCGCCGTGTGAAGCGTGATCGGCTCGGGAGGCGATTGGTGCTGATTGAGTTCCTGATAAAGCGCATGCACAAGGGCGAGTAATTGTTGAGCCTCAGAGCGAGGGTCGGAAGCGGTGTGGCGGGTGTCAGTGGTGTCGGGCATCGTCACGACCTGTTTTTATTGTTATCGTCTGCCATAAAGTGTAGTGAATATTTTTAAAAACAGGGTGATACCCACTGATCCTTATCACGATGTGTGAATAAGGCTCAGTGGGTAGGTTCGGCAGGCTGTGACGCTTATTTCACCTCGACATCTTTTATGTCGGCATGTTTTACATCCACATCCTCCGCAATGAAGCCACCGGTTTGGTGATCCCACAGTTGGGCGTAGATGCCTTTCTGAGCCAGCAGTTCTTTGTGCGAGCCTTGCTCAACGATTTGGCCCTGATCTAGCACGATCAGACGATCCATCGCGGCGATGGTCGACAAACGGTGGGCAATCGCGATGACGGTTTTGCCTTCCATCAACTCATACAGACTTTCCTGAATTGCGGCTTCCACTTCGGAGTCCAGTGCAGAGGTCGCTTCATCCAAGATCAGGATAGGTGCATCTTTCAGCAGGACACGGGATATCGCAATACGCTGGCGCTGACCACCAGAGAGTTTCACCCCGCGCTCACCCACTTGGGCATCGTAGCCAACGTTGCCGTGTGGATCGGTCAGGGTGTCAATGAACTCATGGGCGTGCGCTTGTTTGGTGGCACTCAGCAGTTCTTCTTCTGTGGCATCCGGACGACCGTACAGAATGTTCTCACGGATCGAACGGTGTAGCAGGGAAGTATCTTGTGTCACCATGCCGATTTGGCCGCGCAGCGATTCTTGCTTCACATCAGAAATCGTTTGGCCGTCAATCTTGATCGCGCCGGATTCCACATCGTGGAAACGCATCAGCAGGTTCACCAGCGTTGACTTACCGGCACCCGAGCGGCCAATCAAACCAATCTTTTCACCTGGTTTGATGTTCAGGTTCAGGTTATCAATCACGCCTTTCTTCTCACCGTAATGGAAGCTGACGTTTTCAAAGGTAATGCCGCCTTCGGGTACGTTCAGATCCGGCGCATTTGGCTTGTCTTCAATCGCGATAGGCTGTGACAAAGTCTTCATGCCATCAACCACGGTACCGATGTTTTCAAACAAGCTGCCCACCTCCCACATGATCCACTTGGACATGCCGTTAATGCGTAACGCCAGGCTTACCGCAATGGCAATGGCACCAATGGTGATGGCCGAGCCTGTCCAAAGCCAAATCGACATACCGGCAATAATGAACACCAGCAGGTAGTTAATGGCTTCCACCGACAGGTTAAACCCCGTCACGAGGCGCATTTGACGGTACACGGTATCAATGAAGCCGCTCATGCCTTGCTCGGCATATTCGGTTTCACGGTTTGTGTGCGAGAACAGTTTCACCGTTGAGATGTTGGTGTAGCTGTCGACGATACGGCCGGTCATCATGGAGCGGGCATCCGCTTGCTCGGTGGCCACTTTTTTCAGTTTTGGCACGTAGTAGCACTGAATGCCGATGTAGCCGGCCAGCCACAGCAGCATCGGGATCATCAAGCGGCTGTCTGCCTGACCGATCATCACTACCATCGAGGTGAAATACACCGTGATGTACACAAGCACATCCAGCAGTTTCATCACCGATTCACGCACTGCCAACGCGGTTTGCATCACTTTAGTGGCAATACGGCCGGCAAATTCATCTTGATAGAAAGAGACGCTTTGACGCAGCAGGTAACGGTGTGCCAGCCAGCGGATCGACATCGGGTAGTTACCCAATAAGGTTTGGTGGATCACCAAAGAGTGCAGGGTAATCAGGACCGGTACCACGACCAGCACGATCAGGCCCATGCCGATCATCTTACCGCCTTCTTCCGCCCAGAAGGTGTCCGGGTTGTGGGTCGAGAGCCAATCCACCAATTGGCCCATAAAGCCAAACAGGGAGACTTCGACAATGGCGATCAAGGCACTGAGGACAGACATCGCCAGCAATGGCCAGCCAAAACCACGGGTATAGTAGCGACAAAACGCAAACAGCGTCTTGGGCGGCTGTTGCGGTTCATGCGGGGGAAAGGCTTGGGTCAGCTTTTCAAAACGTTCGTACATAAAATGAGGATTCCCGTTAGTGACGTTTTTCAACGTGAAGAGGGAGTATTTTACCTGTCTGGTTCAAGGGAAGTAAGGCGTTTACAGCGGCTTTCTGTGTGAAGACCGCTTTCTTTATTGAGCGATCACAGAATGTGTTTGCAACACAATGAAAGCCACTGAAATCCCTAAAAGTTTTGGGGGCTTTGCGATGACCTGCAGAGGGGGAGGCAGAGGGATGAACAGAGGGGGGAGCAGGGGCAGGAATTTATTCGCCAAAATCAGCGGTGGACGCTATACCTCCAGACGCAAGCGTGGTTAACTTGGCGCAAAGACAATCATCGTGATGGTAAGGAATAGTTTCATGAAAGATGTGCAGACACTCAGCCTTGAATTTCAACCCCTGGTCGCGCAAGGGTTTACCCTGGCCGAGTGCCCGCGTTGGGATTGGCGTCATCAGACCTGGTGTTGGGTCGATATCGCAGAAGGTGAGATCTGGCGACTGACGAACGGGCAGGCACAAGCGCGCCGTTGGGATGACATGCTGGGCTGCTTTGCCCTGTGGAAAGAGGACGGCTTCGTGCTGGCGACCAAAACCGGTGTGTACGCATTGGAAAACTGGGATGCGGAGCGCCAGTTGATTGCGCCGTTGCAAAAAACGCACCCACGCATGCGCTTTAATGATGGCCGTTGTGCGCCGGGTGGACGTCTGATTGCCGGTACCCGTAACGGGGCGAAAGAGGGCGATCAGGGCCAGTTCTATCAACTGCAACAAGGCGGCCAGCTTGAGGCGATGCCGATGTTCGCATGGACCTGTAATGGTCTGGCATTCTCACCGTGTGGGAACGTGTTGTACTGGGCGGATACCGGCTCTAGTCTGATCTACCGTGCCGATTACAACCCACAAACCGGCGAGTACGGCGAAAGCACCGTGTTCTGTGATTTGACCGCATTTAACGGTCGTCCGGACGGGGCGAGTGTCGACAGCGAAGGCGGTTACTGGGTGGCGATGTATAGCGGCCAGTCGGTCGTGCGTATTGATCCGACTGGTACGGTGAGCCATGTGATCCCGGTGCCGTTGGAAAACCCGACCATGGTGGCATTGGGCGGTGAAAACGGTAACCAGTTGGTGGTGACCAGCGCCGCTGGCAGCGATAAACCGGGTGAAGTTATCACGGCAACAATTGCGTGGCAGGCGGTGAACGAGCCACTGATTACCACATTGTGATAACGATGGGCTCAGACGAATAAACGGCACCGGCATCGGGCGAAAAAACACGGCAAGGCGCACAGTTTTTGCGTGTTGATGCGGTAGAGTAGCGAACAGCCATGGACTGACCATTTGTTAAAGGATTAACCGTGTATTTCGATGTATTGATGAACGTGATTGTGATTTGGACCGTCGCGTGCATGACCCCCGGTGCCAACGTGATTTTGACCATCAACAGTGCCCTGAGTACCCAACGTCGACAAGCCAGTGGTGCTGCTGTGGGCGTAAGCTTGGCAGTGATGTTGTGGGGCGCGCTGGGCGCATCGGGGTTGTTGGTGGTGCTTAATAGCATGCCGGCTTTGTTTACCGTGATGAAAGTGCTCGGTGGGGGCTACCTGATCTATTTGGGGATCACCCGTTGCTACCGCGCTCATAAGGCAGTGTCGGCGTTAGATCTGGATGCCAGCCATGCCAAACACAGTGGCTTTTATCCGTTGCTGCGACATGCTTTTATTACCAGCATTTTAAACCCGAAAACCGGTCTGTTCGTGGTGAGTTTGTTCTCGCTGGCGATGCCGGCCACCATGACCGTAGGCCTGACGGTGACCACAATGCTGGCGATGGGCATCATTACCTTGGCGTGGCACAGCCTGTTGGTACTGTACTTTTCGCAAGCGCGGGCACAAGCCTTGTACCGTCGTTCAACCAAGTGGGTGGATTACGCAACAGGCGGATTATTTACGCTGTTTGGGTTGAAGGTGTTATCCAGCTAAGTCTGAGCTTAGTCTCCGATCAAAAATAAAAATGCCAGCCTCTTTAGGGCTGGCATTTTTTATGGCGATGCTTTACTGCGATGTAAGGACGGAGTAGCGTTTGATGTTTTACGGTCTAATGACGCGGAAAACGATAAAGCGGATGTCCCGGTTGCGGCTGGGTTCTTGACTCAGGCACCGGTGAAATGCGCGGTGAGTTGATAGGCTTCCCTTGCCAGATTAACTCACACTGATCGCTGCCATCCCGAGGAAGCGGCTTTTCCAGTAACCAGCGCAGCGGCGAAATCACCGGGCTGGTGGTAAAGCGCACTGAGGTTTCTAAAATCGCTGCCAGCGGCACGGTAAAGTCAAAATGTTCAAACTCCCCGAAAACCTCGACCGGCGTTTGCAGGCTGAAGATTTGTGCACGTTTGGATTGCGGTTGCAGATACACCGAGAAATCTCGCGCCGCATAACTGGCGTTGAAATCCCCTTTCACCTGAATGCGGGTGGTATCTAACAACAGATCCCGCTCTTTCATGGTGCCGTTGGTGATATCGAAACCGCCTGCCACACAGTTCAGTACCGACGGATCATTGTTGGTGAAGGTCGGCACAATGGCATCGGTCAGGCTGACGGCCCACAGATCAATCAGGTTGGCATCATAGGCTTTAGGCCACACAGAAAAGCCAAGGAAGCCGTTGGCATTATTCAGCAGGGTATCCGGTGAGTTCGCTAAGCTGGTGAGCGAGAACTGACTGCTCACGCGGCCATGCATCTCCGTGTCCGGTGACAGACGACGCGCCAATACACCGTAATCGAAGTTATCGACCTTGCCGTTCAAGGCAATATCAAACATCTCGCCCTTGGCCCGAATCGTACTGTCGATGTGGATGTTCCCGCCCGGTAACTGAATGTAGAGCGGATTCAAGGTGAACACGCCATCTTGCAACTGCCAGTCCAGTCGACCTGCGCCAAGCCAGTCTTTGCCGGATCGCACTTCATCCACCGCTAACGAGAAACGGGCATTGAGCGCATTTAATCCGTCTGGGCTGATCAGCGAAGCCGGTTTCGCATCTTCTGTCACGGCTGGCTTTGGTTGGGCTGTCGGTTCATTGGTTTTTTGAACAGTGCCTTTTTGAGCTGTGTCTGTTTGAATAGCGCCTTTTTGATCAGCGGCCTTCGCGTCCTGCCATGCTTGCCAGTCATCCACCTTGAAATCATCCAGCTGAATGAATGGGGCAGTTAAGACGAGGCTCGCAGTCGGGCGGTCATTGCTTGTCCCTGTACTGTCAGCCTTTTTGTGACTGTTGCCTGCTAAGCGTGGCGGAATGAACGCGCCGTTGCCGCGCAATTGGCTTTCATTAACCTGAATCAGTAAATCCTTGAGGTGATAGCCTGCGTGATCCATCGCTAGTTTGCCGTTCACCGTAACGGGGCCGTAAGGCGGTAAATCAATCGCGGCAAAATCTTCTAAGCGATCCAGATTAGGCGTAAACGCGTGGAACGTCAGGTTGAGTTTTTTCGGATCCACCGGCAGGGCCACTTGTGATGAGGCGTCAACACGCATGTCACCCAACGAGAAAGCCAGATCAACCGGCAGCGCGGTACGGCCGTCGTTGGCGGCTTTCAGTGACAGCGAATTTAGGCGTAGTGCCATCGGTTTATTGGCGGCATTGCCGGACAGGGTCAGGGCGGTATCCGTGTCAGGACCCGTGACAAAGCGGCCTTCATCGATGTTCAGGGTCAATGCTTTGCCGGTGTAAGTGTCTGCTAACTTCGCGTAGCCGCCGTGTAACAGGGCCTCGACTTGGGTGTGCTCCATCAACTCCAGCAGGGTGCGACCTACCACCGCGACGGACAATTCCGCGTGCTGTAAGCGCATGTCGAGATCATCGGCAATATCAAAACGTGCGGCGATGTCGCCGATGTTTGGTTGCTCGACCGACAGGTTGAGTGCGGCATCGATGTGCGCCGCATTGATCCCCGCATTCAAATGGCCTTTGATGTCACTGCCTGCATAGCGCGCATGGATCGGTGCATTGCGCAGTTTGCCATCGCGGATTTTGCCGTTGAATGACAGATCATCAATGCTCTGTTTGCCCCACATAAAGCGATCAGCATTGAAGTGCAAATCTGCATCGGCAATCACCAAATCACTGCCCAGTAGCGGCACATTCAGGTTCACGCCTTGAGTAGGCACGGTTTGCTCAACTTGTGGCATCTCTTCATCATCAATGAAATGACCAAACTGGGTCAGATCCAGACGTGAAAAGTCGGCCTTCACGGCTAAAAATGGTACGTGTGAGGCGGTGCTCTGTTGCCCGTGAGCTTGTGCGTCAGTTCGGGTGTCAGTCTGGGGGTGGGCGTCGGCAGGGCGCCAGCGTAGGCTCATCTTCCCTTCACTGTTGAGTAAGCACAGGCTAGGGATGTTCAGGTTGATCCAGCCATTTTCATACCGCACTTTGCCGTCCACGTTGATTTCACCGTTGACGTTTGCGGTTCCCAGCCACGGGCTGAGCAGAGCGGCATCGCTGCTTTGAATGTCTACATCAAACCAACTGCCTTCCTGCCAGCGGGTTTGTCGCAGCAGACCTTCTGCCGTCATGTTAATGGCCGGGCTGTCGACGGTTAAGCGGGCTGGCCAGTCACGCCCCAGCATGATGTCTTGCAGGTTACCGGCTTGGGCGTCAATGTTTACTGGCACACCCATCAGTTGGCCCTGAATGTTGGAGTGAAACGGCACGTGCAAGCCGGCATTGAGGCGGGCTTTATCAATGCTCAATTGTGCGCCGTAGCCCCATGTCACTTCTGCCTTATCCATTGCCAGTGCCAGCTGAGAATTATCCAGCCATTCACTGAGTTTTGTGCCTTCGGTGGTGACAGATAGCTGCGCGCGATCTAAATGTCCTTGCGCGTTGTGGATCCCGGTCAGCCAGCGTGCCATTTCCCCGAGCGGCGAATTGTTCGCGCCCAGAGTGATGTTTAAATGGGATGACCATTGGGTGGCATCCAGCGTGGCTTCGCCCCGAAACGGAACATTAGCGATATCGGCAGTCACCGGGGCAGATAACAGTCCTTCGTCGCCCTCAATACCGAGTGACAGGTTTTCAACAGGTGTGCCGAGCCCAAGAATTTCATCAATGGTGACAGAGAGCGAGGTACTGGTTTTGTTCAGCCATTGATCCAAGGCTTGCTGTAACGGCGAGGGTTGTGGCGGTGCACCAAAGGCCCGCATCATCATCTGAGGTTGTGGGGCAAGCCACGGGCGCAGGTCGATTTGCTTGAGTGCCAAGTGACCATCAATGGTGTTGTGCTGTCCCAGCGCGATATCTAACTGACCGCTGCCTTGGGTGACCGGACTGTCGATGTGTAACTCGTTGATTGAAAGCGTATCGGCCGACACATGCAGGCGCGTAGTGATGTTCAGCGGCGCAATGTATTTGATGTCCAGCCCGAGCAAGCTCGCCAGCGGGCGGGTGTCTTGCCAGGTCAGTGCAACATCGGCTTGAGTTTGGCCTTGCGATGGCGGTTGTACGTCGGCATTGATGGCGATGTGTGCGCCGGCGAAGTCACCGTCCATCTTAAGGTGACCGCGTTGCTGGTTGATCAGGCTGTCGAGATCACCCACAAGATCCAGCGTGTACGATTGGCCGATGGCTTCCCCGTTGGCGGTGAGCTGCCATTGGGTGTTTGACACATCGTTGCTAAGAGAAGCGCTACGGTTACCCGAATCGAGAGAGTCGACAGGCGCTAAATGCAGTTCATGCAAATAGGTATCAATGTACTGACGTTGTTGTTGATCGTCGTACACCAGCGACAGGTTTTTCGCACTGATAGGATTACTCAGTGCCAGCGTGAACGCCGGGCTGTCGGTCGCGGCAAGCTCGCTTGCTTGCGCTTGAGCATTCACTTGCGCATTGAGATGCGGTTTCACCAGAGGCTTCACCAGCCAGTTCGCCTCACCTTGGGCATCTTTCCCCAGATAGACGGCAATGTCTTCCAGCGCGAGGTGCTCTAAGGCAATGGTGTGGTGTAACAAAGGCAGTAGCGCAATTTGCGCTTCCAATTTGCCGGATGAGACTAACGGCTGCCAGTTAAAAGCATCGGTATTGGCGATGGTGACGCCGTTGAGGCTAATCGCCGGTTGGAATGACAGGGTGAGGTGAATATCCCCCTGAATCTGTGTGGTGCGATCTAAATGGGTGGTCAGCCAGTCGCTGATCTCGGTGCGGTAGGGCGTCAGGTCGAGATTGACGCCGTAGCCGAGCAGGGCGGTGGTCATGGCGACAGGGGTGAACAATCCCCAGCCCAACCATTTTAGATAGCGTGGACGCTTAGGCGCAGGTTTTTGATTTTTTTTATTATCAATAGCTGTGGCGGCTGATTGATTCTCTGAGCTGATAGTCATTGCCGATGAGGTGCCATTCTGTGGGTAAGCATCAAGGGATCCCACCTGGGATCGTGTTTTCTATTGAGGCTGTGGTGTGTCGTTTTTGTCGCTGGAATATATCATGTTTTTGTCGCTTTTGGGATGCAACATCCACTGCTAATGGCAAAGTGTGAAAAATTTGACGCTGTCTTGCGTGGTTTTTGTGGCACATCATCACGCCGCTTTCGGCTGGGTCTTTCGGTTCGGTATAGGATTCGAGAATCGATACTGAGGGCAGATCTGCGGGACGCTGGGCTGATTTATTACTCATTTTGATAATCAGGATGATTACGAACGATTTGAATCATGATCATGGCCTTCGTACACTGCCAGTATCAGGGAGGTATGCATGATAGCGAATAGACACCACACGTCCGCCGGATCACCCCGTCAGGATGTGATGCTGAACGGCTTAACACTCAATGCATTAACGTCCGGTTATGAAGTGAATGCGCACGATCCTTGCTCGGTGATCTTACCCACAGGGCAGCATTTGGCGCTCTCAGGGCCATCAGGGTGCGGCAAATCGAGCTTGTTGCATGTCTTGGCAGGATTACAGCCCGCAAACACCGGCACCTTTCGGTGGCAGGGGAGGACGATCAGTGAGGACACACTCACCTGGTGGCGTCAGCAGTGCTGCTATGTGCCGCAGATGCCCATTATGGGCGGCGAGCATTTACGTCAGGCGCTGCTGTTACCGTGGCAATTGCAGGCCACCACCGCCCCCATGCCGGACGATGACACGCTGCAGGCGTTACTCGCCAAAGTAAAGATTGTCCATGGTTTGGATAAACCTGTTTCGACCCTGTCGGGCGGGGAAAAGCAGCGTGTCGCTATTGTGCGGGCATTGTTGCTCAACCGGCCGGTCTGGCTGATGGACGAGCCCACGTCTGCGTTGGATCCCGCCAGCCGCGATACGGTGATGGCGCTGTTAGCGAAGCAATCACTGACCATTGTCTCGGTGTCTCATGATCCCCATTGGCTTGCGAGTGCCGATCAGCAGCATGTGATGCAAGGCCAAGGTGTTGATGAATGCACCGCGTCAGTGATGGGAAGTGGGTCTGAATGAGGAAGAAAGATGGATAGCGCATTGTCGATCAGCTATTGGGCGCTAGGCGGTTTTTATCTGTTGTTGCTTTTGCCGATGCTGGTGTTTTACCGCTGGCAATTAGGGTTGAGCAAAACCCTGATCTCTGCCGCGCTGCGCATGACAGTACAGCTCAGTATTGTCGGCCTTTACCTGCAAACCTTGTTCGCCTTTCAAAACCCGTGGCTCAACTCATTATGGCTGTCGGTGATGATTGGTGTCGCCGGTGTGGCGATTTGCCGCCGCGCGGAGGTGCCGGTCAAAAAAGTCATGCCCGCATTGATCACGGGGTTGGTGCTGGGGCTGTTATCCGTGTTACCGGCGTTGCTGGCGGGGGTGATTCAGGTCTCGCCGTGGTGGCAGGCACAGTATTTGATCCCGGTGGCGGGCATGTTACTGGGTAACTGTTTGGCGGCCAATGTGCTGGCACTGGAGCGTTGGTACAGTGCATTAAAAGATAAGCAGGATGAATACCGTTTTTATGTCGCATTAGGGGCACCGCAGCCTGCCTTGCCCTTTGTGCGCATTGCCGTAAAAGCAGCATTAGGCCCGCAATTGGCATCGATGACCACGTTAGGCATTGTGAGTTTGCCCGGCATGATGACCGGCCAGATCTTAGGGGGCACCGAGCCCTTGTTGGCGGTGAAGTATCAGTTGGTGATCATGGTGGCGATATTCATTACGGCCAGCGTGTCGGTATGCACGACGTTAGCCCTTGCCAGTCGGTCGGCGTTCAACCGTTATGGGCAGCTGATTTGGTAGTGGTGATGATGTAGAGGGAGCGGTGTTGGTCGTGTAGGGGAGCGTGTGATGGGTATGATTGAAGGTAGCATGACGCAAAAACAAAAATCCCCGGGCAAGCCGGGGATCTTCAAGAGAGGGTGACTGATTAGTCAGCGATCTCTGCGTTGTGGTAAACGTTCTGCACGTCATCACAATCGTTTAGCGCGTCAAGGAATTTCTCGAACTTCGCCACGTCATCGCCAGAAAGCTCTGTCATTGTCTGTGGTACGAAAGAAATTTCTTCTACGTCTAGTGTCACTTCAGGCATGGTTGCCGCTAGTGCGTTCTTCACTTTGAAGAATTCAGTGTGCGGTGCAAATACAGTGATCACGCCGTCTTCACACTCGATGTCAGATACGTCTGCATCTTCCATCATTAGGTTTTCTAGTACGACTTCTTCATCGTCGCCAGCAAACTGGAATACAGCTTGGTGTTCGAACATGTGTGCCGCAGTACCTGGAGAGCCAATTTTCGCGCCGTTCTTCACGAAGCACTGACGTACGTCCATGAAAGTACGGTTGTTGTTGTCTGTTAGACAGTCAACGATAACCATACAGTTACCTGGGCCAAAACCTTCGTAGCGAGCAGTTGCGAAATCTTCACCGCCGCCACCTTTCGCCTTGTCGATCGCTTTTTCGATAACGTGGCTAGGTACCTGATCTTTTTTCGCTTTCTCAATCATGCGTTTCAGGGAAAGGTTTGTGTCAGGGTCGATACCGCCGTTTTTCGCAATTACGTAAATTTCTTTACCGTATTTTGAATAAACTTTGATTTTTGCGCCCTGAGTTTTCGCCATAGAGGCTTTACGGACTTCAAAACTGCGTCCCATAGGAATCACTCTCTTTTTGATATTTGGGATTTCTGTTGGACGCGGATTTTACCAGTAAGCACGGCGCTATGGCTAGGGGTAATGCGTGTTCTGAAGCGGGGATTACTGCAATAGATCAATTTATGGGTTGAATTTCGCCGTCTTACTTGCAGTCATGCGCTGTAGCGATTATATATTCCGCTGCAAAACGGATGATTTCCCAGCAATGGGACGAGAGAAGAGCAATACAAAATGAAGATTGTAGCAGTAACCGCCTGCCCAACAGGGATAGCACACACTTATATGGCCGCCGTCGAGCTGAAAAAAGCCGCGCAGCAGCTGGGTGTGCAGATCATGGTCGAAACCCAAGGTGCCATGGGCATTGAGAATCCACTCAGTGTGCAGGACATTGGCCGCGCCGATGTGGTGTTGATTGCCTCGGATATCGAAATCGAGCACCGTGCCCGCTTTACCGGCAGCAAAATTCACTGTGTGACCATTGAAGATGTGCTGACCGATCCTATTAGCGTGATCAAACGTTGTGAGGCATTCAGCCAAGCATGATTGTTCGTCGCATTACGTTTCTTATCGGGGAAAAAGGTTTGCCGGCATGGGCGTTGAATCGCCTGAAAGTGTTGGCCGGGTATTTTCGCTCGATGGTGGTAATGCGCAATGTCTCGCAATGCAAATGGGCGGATGTGACGCAGCCGATGCGTATGATGACGCTGGGGACCCGCCCGTCTGAGTTGTGCCAGATATTGATTGAAGGGGCCGACGCCGAGTTGGCCGCAATAGTCCTGACCGATTTTATCGATGAGCATTGTTTGCTGGTGCAGGGCGGGCAGCGTCATGTGCCGTTTTCCGTCGTCGCCCCCGCGTTTGCCCTGCCGTTTGCCTGCCTGTGGGACAGCGTGCCGTTTTCATTCCAGCCAGATACTGACGTAACGCTGGATAAACGCGTGCTGCTCAGTGTGATGGCCGATTGCGTGGCCGCGAAGCAGGCTGCTATTTCAAATGACAGTGCAAATGACAGTGCAAATAACAGTGCTGATGAAGCTGCCGACGCAGATCAGCCGCTGAATACGGCGTTATTGAAACAGTTGCTGGCACGCGAAGCGGTCTCTTCAACCTGCATGGGTAACGGTATCGCCTTACCGCATGTGATGAGCCCGTTGGTGACCTGTCCGCATGTGGTCAGCATGCCACTGACACAACCACTGGATTGGGGCTCAAACCGAGGCCCGGTGACCCGCGTTATCGGTTTAGTGTTACCGCATCCGCCCCAACGCCCACACTTAATGGCGTTCTCCGCCTTTTCCCAAGCCTTGTTGAACCCGGATTTTTGCCACATTTTGGCCGATAACGATCAGACTGAGGTATTGGAAGCCATCATCAAGCATACCTTGGCTATGCCTTTTCAGGGGCAAGCCGAACGCTGATCCCTCATTCATTTATTCATTCATTGCGCGGCGCGATAATCTGACGGTGTCAGTCCGGTTTTATTCTTAAACACCCGATAAAAATAGTTCACATCCTGAAACCCACAGCGGGTTGCCACTTCATGCAACCGGAAGGTGTATTTCTTGAGCATGAACTTGGCACGTTCAATTCGTACCCAGGTAATGTAATCGGCCATGCGCATGTGGCCCTGCTGGCGAAACAGGCGCGACAGGTGATTCGGCGTAATGTTGAAGCGCTTGGCAATGGATTCGCGGCTAATTGGCCGGTGGAAATTCTCCTGAATATAGATACAAATACCCTGATAGAGATCTTCACTGCGTTTTTTACTGGTTTGGCTCGGCGCTTGCAGCATGTGCTGGCTGTAACTGAGCAGCGCTTGTAACAGGTGCGCATCCATCGGTTTTTGGATCGGCTCTTTGGCCAACGCATTCAGGGCCGACAGAATATGGTCGATGGCATGACCGGTACGGGTCGGAATACTGTGTTTTTGTACGTCATGGCAGGTAGTGTGCGCCCGTGCTTTACTGACCAAACTGAACCCGAGTTGACGACGGCCAAACAGCAAACTCAATACCGAACAGTCGGTGTCCCAGTCCGGCTTATTCCAGCAGTTGGGCGGAATGTACAGGGCGTCGCCCGCCATTACCGTCACCTTGGTGATCCCCAATTCCGGATCTTCCAATTCATTAATATATTCCCCGCTGATCACCATTTCCAAACGCGGAAAGTTCACCTGATAGCTAAACGGCGGTGGCGTGTGCTGATCGCTGGCAAACCAGATCCGGTTGAAGTGTTCGCGTTCCGACAACAAGGTGTCGAGCAGGTGGTGAAAAACGTCGCTCATGTCAGTCTGTCCGTCATGGAAGGGAGATCCCATTTTGTGCAATGGGTGTGGCACATTATCCTGCGCAAAATAAGAGACGGCCACCTTTGTCCAAAAATCGGCGGCAATAGCGTGAACCAGATCACTCAAAATCATCATGTAGACAGCATTTTGGTGTTAGTTAAATCTAGTGAGTAAAAAATATTCGCTATAAGCAAGTGGGGTTTTATTGAGTGGGTTAATGATTTAAGTGTTTGTATTTGAATTATTTTATGCTTTTGTTTCGTTGCTTGCCCCATCGTTTGATGAGTGAGAATTAGATCACACTCTTTTCTATAGGTTACAAATTTCCAGTAAATGCCGTTCTGGTACACTATCTGCGTGGGTCAGATTGGCCGACAATATCCCCAACGACAACACACTGTCGAAGACAAATATAACGAGAAGTACAACAAGAGGGGATACTCATGATCACCAATCTGATTAATGAGAATTTGATTTGCTTGAACCTTCAGGCAACCACCAAAGAAGACGTGTTCATTGAACTGATCGACGTCCTGCACGCGCAGGGTCGAGTGAGTGACAAACAACAATTTCTGGCCGATATTCACGCCCGTGAAGAACTGGGCAATACCGGCTTTGAAGATGGCGTAGCCCTGCCACACGCAAAAAGTGCAGCGGTTTGTGAGCCTGCAGTCGCAATCGGTATCAGCCGTAGCGGTATCGAATACGGCGCAGAAGACGGCTTGCCTTCAAAACTCTTTTTCATGATTGCTTCGCCAGACGGCGGTGCAAACCACCATATTGAAGTGCTGGCTGAACTGTCTTCAAAACTGATCGAAGACGGCTTCATTGATGCCTTCATGCAAGCGAAGAACGAAAAAGACGCACTGGGTCTGCTACTGGAAAAATCAGAAGTGGCTGACACACCGGTGGCGGATAAAGGTCTGCTGATCGGCGTAACCGGCTGTCCTGCTGGTGTGGCGCACACTTACCTGGCAGCAGAAGCGCTAGAGAAAGGTGCAGCTGAGCTGGGCTTTGAAATCAAAGTGGAAACTAACGGCTCTATCGGCGTGAAAAACAGCCCAACAGCCGAAGAAATTGCACGCGCAGAAGCGATCATCGTGAGCTGCGACAAGCAGGTTGATATGGCGCGCTTTGCAGGCAAACGCGTGATTAAAACCGGCGTTAAAGCACCAATCAAAGATGCAAAAGGCGTGATCAACCAGGCACTGGCCGCACCGGCTTACCAAGTGTCGGGTGATGACAAGCCAGCCGAAACAGAAAGCAAGGCGTCTCAAGCGCGTTCTGATCTGTACCGCTACCTGATGAACGGTGTATCACACATGATCCCATTCGTGGTAACCGGTGGTCTGTTGATTGCACTGGCACTGGCGATTGGTGGTGAGCCATCGGCAGGCGGCATGCAAATCCCTGAAGGCAGCATGTGGAACCAAGTGCTGAACGTGGGTGTGGTTGCCTTTACTCTGATGATCCCTATTCTGGCCGGTTACATTGCTTACGCGATTGCTGACCGTCCTGCACTGGCTCCGGGCTTGATCGGTGGCTGGATTGCGAACAACGGTTCATTCTACGGCGCAGAAGCGGGTACCGGTTTCATCGGTGCGATTGTTGCGGGTCTGCTGGTGGGTTACTTCGTTAAGTTCATCGTGAACATTAACTACCACAAGTTCATCCAGCCGTTGGTGCCAATCATGATTGCACCTATCACCGGTTCACTGTTCATTGCGGGTATGTTCATCTTCGTTATCGGCGCGCCAATCGCGAGCCTGATGGACGGCCTGACAGCCATGCTGACTAACATGAGCTCTGGCAACGTGATCCTACTGGGTATCGTACTGGGTGGTATGGCTGGCTTTGATATGGGTGGTCCATTCAACAAGGTAGCCTTCCTGTTCTCTGTCGGCATGATTGCAAGCGGTCAAACACAATTCATGGGTGCGATGGCGTGTGCTATCCCTGTTGCACCACTGGGTATGGCACTGGCAACAGTTATCGGTCGCAAGTTCAATATCTTTGAAGAGTCAGAAATCGAAGCAGGTAAAGCATCAGGTGCAATGGGCTTGGTGGGTATCTCTGAAGGTGCGATTCCATTCGCGGCACAAGACCCAATGTCAGTGATTCCTGCTAACGTACTGGGCTCAATGGTTGCCGCAGTTATGGCCTTCTCATTCGGTATCACAAACAGCGTGGCACACGGTGGTCCAGTGGTGGCGCTACTGGGTGCGATGAACAAACCGGTTCTGGCACTAGCGTGTATGGCAGCAGGTGCGATTGTAACAGCACTGGTTGCAGTGACACTGAAGAAGATGCGTCAAGCGAAAGCACAAGCAGCAACCGCTTAATCATCAGCAAGAATAACAAGCGTGGGATAAGGCTCTTTAATGCTGAATATGCCCACGCATTGTTAACGGCTCACCGGTCATGGCTTCCCCCTGCATGGTCGGTACAGGCTCCGACTGCTCCTGTCGGAGCCTTTCCTCGTTTAGGCCATGAACGCAGAAAATTGAGTAAGTGATAAAATACGCAATGGGAATTTATCGCCATTTTTGCTAGGGTGAGCGCCTATTTCAGCGTGGCAGAGACCGCCTCTTAATAGGGCGATTTCATTAGCATCCCGTGACGACACAGCACGGTGTGGGCTGGGTGCTAATGAAATCAGTATGAGTTATAAGGAATGTTATGACGACTTCACCGCGTTTTTATCGCATGCACAACATCATTCAGGATTACGCATGGGGTAGCAAAACCTCAATCGGCGAGCTGTTCGGTATTGAAAACCCAACGGGCCAGCCACAAGCTGAACTTTGGATGGGCGCACACCAAAATGGTTGTTCGACCATCGAGGTAAACGGTCAGCCAACGCTACTGTCTGACTTCATTGGCGCAGATATGCCAGCCATTATCGGTGCTGATACCGCTGCCACCTTTGGTGAACTGCCTTACCTGTTTAAAGTCCTGGCAGCCGCAAACGCGCTGTCTGTACAGGTACACCCAAGCAAAGCGCAAGCAGAAGAAGGCTTTGCCAAAGAAGAAGCGGCAGGCATTCCACGCACTGCGGGCAACCGCAACTACAAAGATCCTAACCACAAGCCAGAGTTGGTGTTTGCCCTAACGCCATACCAAGCGATGAACGGTTTCCGTGAATACAGCGAAATCGTTGCACTGTTTAATGCATTGGCGATTGACGAATTGGCAGAGCTGGTCGCGGCACTGGAAGCGAATCAAAATGAAGCGGGTCTGGAAGCCTTCTTTGAAGCCATGCTATCACTAACGGGCGAGCGTAAAGATCGTTGTGTCGACGCGCTATTGACCTACGCAGAAGCGAACAAAGACGATGCATTGTGCGCATTGCTACTCGAACTGGCTGAGCAGTACCCAGGCGACATCGGTTTGTTCTCCCCGCTGATGCTGAACACCCTGACGCTACAGCCAGGCGAAGCTATGTTCCTGGACGCATGTACGCCACACGCGTACATCAAAGGCACAGGCCTTGAAATCATGGCGAACTCAGACAACGTACTGCGTGCCGGCCTGACACCAAAATACATGGACGTGCCAGAGCTAGTGAGCTGCACCCGTTGTGTGCCAATGCCGTTCGACACTTTGTTGTTGGCCCCAATGGCGAACGAGGTTGAAGAAGCGGGTGTGGCGCATTACCCAATCCCAGTGCCAGATTTCAAATTCAGCGTGTACACCAACATGGCTGTGAAAGCACTGACTACACAAAGCGCAGAAATTCTGTTTGCTGTGGATGCACCGCTAACCGTTGCCCATGCTGATGGCGAAAGCGTGACTATCGAGAAAGGCCAGTCGGTATTTATTCCTGCTAACACCGGTGAATACCTGGCGACCTCAACCGGTCAATTTGCACGCGCCTACAACTAATGGCGCCGCGTTTATCGCGCGGTTTGTCGTAAAGGTAAGCGAGATGCGGGTTCTGTGCGCGGTTGATGTCGCACGCACAGAAAAGGGCTTTACACCTTAAGCTGTAACCCGTATTATTCGCCGCATGGAGAGATGGCTGAGTGGTTGAAAGCACCGGTCTTGAAAACCGGCATACGTTAATAGCGTATCTAGGGTTCAAATCCCTATCTCTCCGCCACATTTAAGAAAACCGCTACTCTGTTAGCGGTTTTTTTTCGCCTGAATTTTGTGATAACGAGATAGGGTGCAGAACCCTAGACAAGGGTTCACCTGAGCGAAGCGAAAGCACATTGCCCGTGCCGAAGGCGCGAAAAGGCAATAGCCCGAAGGGCGCGAGCTTGCGAGCAGTAAATCCCTATCTCTCCGCCACATTCTAAGCCCCAGTCGAAAGACTGGGGCTTTTTTGCATTTGTCGTGTGCAACCCCAGCACTCCGCCATATTCTAAAGCCCCCGACTGCGTGTCCCGGTCAAAGACTGGGGCTTTTTCGTATGCGTAAAGTATTACCTTTGGAAATAGGGATTTTAAAATCCCTCGTCGCCTGCGACCCCAGCTGAATGCAGGCCAGTCGTGTGCGACCCCAGCACTCCGCCACATTTAAAGCCTCTCTTAATGCCTATCTCACCTCATGACCAATATAGGTTTCATCAGTATTACAGTTGTCTTTCAGGTGACTTCACAGTCAGCGCAGCGCGTTTTGATGGCGTATTTCAAATAAGGCATATTTGTGTAAAGCCTTTCATGAATGTGCGGTTTCCGTAAGGGCGGTAGCGTGGTTATTCAGCCGTTAATATTGCAGAGAGTGGGCTTTGTACACCTGAAGCACCTCGTTTTAACACATGGGTATAAATCTCTGTGGTTCTCACGTCATTGTGGCCTAATTGTTCTTGAACCGTGCGGATATCAGAGCCATTGGCCAGAATATGGGTGGCAAAAGAGTGCCGAAGTGTATGGCATGATATCGATTTTTCAATCTTGCTTAGTTTTCCTGCATTTTTAATTTCCTTACTCAGAGAGGTTCTATGGATGTGATGCCGACGTATATGACCTGTTGAAGGATCAGCTGAAAGGTGGCGAGAAGGGAACAGAAACTGCCATGTCTTTTCTTTAGGTGCATTTGGATATTTTGTTGCGAGAGCAAAGGGAAGATAAACCCCGCTAAAATGAGGGTTCGCAATGTCATTTTGGTGATAGTGCTCAACTAAGCATTGTTGATTTCGTAATGCGGGATAAAGTTCTTTTGCTAGCGTTACTGTACGATTCTTTCTGCCTTTAGACTGCCATATTCTGAGTGCGCCATAGTCGTAGTCTATATCACCGTAGCGTAAATGAAGCACTTCAGATAATCGGAGCCCACTGCCATACATTAATTGGAAGGGGAGCAATAAGTCTTTGCGGATGTGTTGAAAAAGCAAGGTGATTTCAGTTGGTGTTAAAACGGTAGGGATTTTACGATCTCTGTGTGATTTTTTAAAACCCATATCAAGTGGTAAGGCTTGATTAAGAAATTGATTATAGAGAAATACGAGAGCATTGAGTGCTGTGGCTTGTGTTCGTGCTGCAACATTACGTGAGACGGCAAGGTAAGAAAGAAATACTTTGACCTCAGAAGCCCCCATATCACGGGGGTGCTTTTTGTTGTGAAAAAGAATGAAGTGCTTAATCCAATAGGTGTAGACCTTAACAGTTTGCTTGCTGTAATGCTTCGCATACATGAAATGTTCAATAGATTGAAGAAAGGGTGATGTCGTCATTATCAGATCCTGTTTGTATATACAGGAAACATAGATGTGAAATGGTATAGATAAAAAACAAAGCAATCGACATTTGATTAAAGTCACATTTCACATATTAACTTATCATTGATTCTCACAAAATCGTGACATTAGATGGATGTCGAAAAAGTGGAATGTGATATATGGAATGATTCTACAATTCTCCAGTGGTGAAATTATTGATTTATTATATTTCAATGGGTTGGGTTTTATATTAGTATTTACTTATCTTGATATATAGAGTTGTGAGGTAGAAAGAATCTATATATTAAGTTGTTAGTTTTACCATTGAATACGGTGGAGCAAATATGAGTAAGATATATAAGTACTTTGGCGAAGGTGTAATTGACAAAGTCTTTGCAAAAGATGATTTTTGTAATGTTAAGTGTTCATACCCTAAAGACTATAATGACCCTTATGAGCTATTTTTAGCCGTAAAAAGAGATCTACTGCCGGAACATGTAGCTTTTTACAATGAAGTAATTAGTGAGTTACCTCAGTTTCCAACTTCTTGTTTTTCTCAATCTCCTATTGCTTCACCAATGTGGGCTCATTATGCAAACAACCATTCTGGCTTTGTGCTGGAGTTTGATTTGGAAAAGCTACAAGAAAAATTTGAAGGTAATCCTATTTGGGAAGTTAGTTATCGAACTGAACCACATCCAAATTTAACTCAAATTTTAGCTAGGGCAGCTCAAACATTGAAGCCTCGTCATGTCCAAGAATTACGACAATATACTTTTGTTGAAGCATATTTTTCTAAATATGACGAGTGGAGTTATGAGAAAGAAGTTAGGTTTGTTGATACTTTAGGCGTGACAACGAAAATTGCTGAAAAAGATATTTTGGAAATCCCAATGTCATGTGTTACCAAAATACTAGTTGGACCTAGAGCCAGTGAAGAATTTGTAGCGAAGAGCCTTGATGTGGCAAATGAAACCGGAATTAGTTGGGTTAAACAAGTTATTGGGAAAAGTAACCCTAAGCCATATTTCTTAGATGCGACTAAAACAGCTTACCGTTTTGAAAACGGGGAATTAACGCAAGTTGATAAACTTTGTATTTCTTGTACAGAGCCATTGATTGATACGGATGAGCAGTGTCCATGGTGTAGGGTAACGGAGCAGCACGCTGATAATGCAGCCATGAACAATCCATTCAGATTACTTGAAAGGGCTGGTTTGCTAGAGCAGTACCTAAAAAAACAAGGTGAACTTGGGTAAAACTAACAATTACTTCCAGTCTGACCCCAAACACTGCGCGGTTTTAGTGTTGGCTCGCTGCGCTCAAACAATAACACAAAACCCACTTCGTATTCGGGGCAGCTGAAGTAGGGTGTTATATTTTTGGGGAGACTTATGAGTAAGATTCTTAGTACATCAGATTTAAAAGCTGGTGATGTCATACTATGTTTTGAGAATAGTAAATTTGATCCACTAGGTAAGAAAATACAGAAAGTGACTGGGAGTGAATATGTGCATGCAGGTATTTTTCTTGGTGACAATATGGTTGTTGAATCTATGACGTCGGGGTTAACCAAAGAGTCTATTTCTAATGTGATCGCTCGATATGATCATGTCGCAATAATTAGGCGTCATGATGCGTGGTGTGAGTCAAATATTGTTCTTTTAAGGTACTTTGCGGAAAAAGCACTAGAAACTGGGTGTAAATACAACTTTTCGGGTGTCATGAAGTTTAAACAATCAAAGCAACTCCATGAGGCTACTGTTATCCAACAGCTAGAGGACTACTTTTCCGGTAATATGGTTCAAAAATCACCACTCAAACATCAGTACTTTTGTTCTGAGTTTGTTGTCGATTGCTTTATCGCTACTGGTTTCATTGACCAGAGTGCTGCTGTTTATTATAACAGCGAAACATTCGCTCCGGGCGACCTAGGGAAAGATCCCACGTTTGGATACTTTTTAGGCTACATCTCCGACGACGAGAATTATCAAGTACCTGAAGCAGATGAATTCTATAATCAATCCACGTGGGAAGACATTTTTGAATCAAAAACTTAGTATCAAGTTTGAAGTGCGACACTTTCTACAGATGCGCATGAATATACTCCGTTGGTGTCCTATACCCAAGTCTTTTGCGTGGGCGCGTATTTAATTTGTGTGCAATTTCATTGCAGAGCTTCTGTGTCACGTGTGACATAGAAGTTCGTTTTGGTAAGTATTGTCGTATTAAGCCATTAGTGTTCTCATTAGTGCCTCGTTCCCATGAGTGGTATGGGTTTGCAAAGTAAAACAGACAGTTATGATGTTTTTCTAGTTGTGCATAACCATGAAATTCAGTGCCGTTATCCGCAGTTATCGTCCTAAAAGGTAAGTCAGAGCGGGTCATGATTTTGCTCATTCTTACGTTGAGCGACTCGCTTGTTCTATCGTCCATTTGCCCAATAAAAGTGTAGCCAGTCATTCTGTCGACTAAAGTCACGATACAGTGCTTGGTTCCGCGGCCAACGACGGTATCAATTTCCCAATGGCCGGGCTCTTTTCTATGCTCAGCTTTTGCAGGTCTTTCGGTAATATGACGCTTTGCTGCCAGGCGACCTCGGCTGTCTTTTGAGTTATACCTTTTACGCCTTTTCTTAGTGGATTGGCGTAGGTGTTTCCATAGGGTTCCACCGAGAGTTTTATCGTTCCAAATATGCTGATAAATGAGCTCGTGGCTCATTGTTGGATAGCCTCTTACTCGTAGGTATCCGACGATTTGGTCAGGGCTCCAATCCAGTCGTAGCAAGGCTTCAGGTAACCTGAAGTCGATTTCGCTGTAACGCTTATTTCTGCGCGAGCGGCTTAGCCGGTTGCGAGCCATCTGTTGGGCTCTCCATGCTTGATAGGAATACCTTTTAAAATGTCTGTTGTATCGGGAATTACGTTCAATTTCTCGATAGATAGTAGCTTTGTGACGCCCCAGTTGTTTAGCTATTTTAGCGGTACTAATTCCTTGCTTTCTGAGTGCAGAAATCATATACCTTTCGTTCTCAGTGAGGTGCGTGTATCTCATGTTTTTTACTTCTTGGCGGGAGCAAAGTTCATGATTATCGCATCTCACTGTTTTTATGTTCAGAGGTGTCGCACTTCGTACTTGAATCCAAGAAATATAACAAACTGTTCAAGAGTGATTCGCAACGCGTGGCATTTTTACTATGCGTTGTGTTTGGTGTTTAAGGCGGTATGCGGGAGCTTCAGTATTGCGTCGCTCACACCTTAACAGGGCGTTAAGTTTCTATGGTCTATTATTTATTATCAACAATTAAGGAGCGATCATGACAATACAAAATACAAAATGTTTATAGTCTTGGCTTTGGCTACATTGCTGTCAGGCTGCCCTTTAGATGGGGACAATGGTAAAAATGGTGAGACAGGACCTACTGGTGAAACAGGGCTCTCTGGCATCAATTGCTGGGATCTTGACGGTGATCGTATCAATGATAGCGACGAGGATAAAAATAATGACGGACTTTGGGATGCTAATGATTGTGTCACCGTTATAAACGCTGAGAGGCTCTTACAATCTGCGGAAGCTGAATTTAACCATCAACACTTATGTGAAGCACTAGCGAACTTAGGGCAGTATCCTACTGGCTGCCCTTCTGCAGCTCACACAGTGCCCACAGGGACACTGACTAGAATTAATCAAAATCTACTTTTTGATGATGGTAGTGGTGGCTTTGAAACGTGCAATTTTCCGCCAAATAACGGCCTTTTAAGTATTGAACTAAGAGATGATCTTGATAAGCCCGGTGAAAAAGACGCGTGGTTTGTTCTAGACGGAGGATACATAGCTAAAACTCTACAATTAGCCTATACGGATGTTATCGACAATAATTCGTGTCGAAATGAATGTGCGGGCGACGTTAACTGTATTGCTTCACTTGCGTTGGAAAGCGGAACAAGAGCGGAGTGCAAAATTTTCTATCACTCTGACACCATATCTGCTTACGAAAGGCTATGTGGTGTTTCAGGTGGTGGGTTAACCCCCACTGAAATATGTGCTTTATCTCTCCGCGGTCAAGCGCTTTGGGATGTAAAGTGTCCCTAGTGTAAAAACTTAACAAGTCAAAGCACTCGGACGCAGCAAAGCTGCGCCGGTGTTTGAGGCGTTATAAGACAAGGAATAAAATGGACATTATTGACTTAGACAATGATTTAGGTTTTTTGGATCATGATGAAGAAAACTGTGAGTTGTATTTCAATTTGTACGTCTCACCAGTTTCTTTACAAAGTAAAAACAAAGAAGCTAAACGAAAATTACAATCTTCAATAAAAGAAGCGCTAACACGCTTAGACTTTTATTTGGTCGGTAATGTTAGCTTTCATCTTACATGGAACCTGCATGAGCACCGGAGAATTGAAACCGATGGGGCATCGGATATTGATAATATTTTAAAACCAATCATAGATAGTTTTACGGGTTTTGATGCTCTTTTGATTGATGACAATCAAATTGATGATGTGCATGCTCAATGGGCACACTATTACGATTACAACGATGATAAATTTGTTGTAACGATAAAGTATGAACCGGGAGAGCTAATCCCTAAAAAAGCTCTCTTCTTGCTTCAGCTAGAGAGCAATCTTTTTATTCCTATTAAGATTCACAGCGATAACAATGATCGTAGTTTGGAGCTTGAGCGGATACTATCTGATTATCGGAAACGTAAGGAAGATATCACCAGCCAAGGATACGACAGAGCAACTAGGCGTAAAAATAGAATGCAAAGGTTTTTCCATAAAAGTCGAATTGACCACGGATTTAGTAGAGGAAGTTCAGCAACATACCTTGAGTATGTCTTATAACAAATAAGGATTAAGGTGTTGCGAAGCCAACACTAAATCCCGGGTGTTGAACAAGCCCGATGCTTCTTTATAAAGTAAATTGTGCGATTGGGTTTGGTGGGAACATCGCTCAGTCCCTTTTCTCAAGACGAGCGATGCCGAGATAAGCACGTGAATGTCGACTTATCAATGAGTTAACTGTTTTGCTGTCTTTGGACTGTCACCTTCCTTCTGTGTCGCTTGTCATTGCACCATTATCCTTATTCTGTTCGCCTTTCGGCTATCTCGGTCGGCTGATCCCCACGCAGGCCATGATTTTCACAGTATGGCCGAATTTGGTCAGTTCACGCGCCTAATAATGGGAAGCGCCACAGGCTTCAATACCAATGAGGGCTGACGGGATATTTGCAAACGTTACAAGAACCTTAGATCTTCCCTTGAATTTATAGAAAGAAAAGGGTTTTGGGTCAGTACCTTTGCCTGCCATATCTTCGCCATGGATACTGAAGCTATGTTTGGCAAGATCAATGCCATAGATTGAAAGTGATAGGGTGGCCTCCGAGATTTTATCGAGCATGATTCATAAAGCGTGGCAGAGTTGGATTAGGGGGAGTCTATGTCATTCGTTATATGCTAACCAGTTCTGGTCGTTAGGTAGGTTAAATAGAAGATGAAACGATTATTTTCAAATTGTACTAAGCGAATACTAAATCCCTTGTTTAAGGTTACAAGAGAAAAGCAAGATAACTTAAAAAGAAGAACCCACCGAAGGTATCATGGTGCATGGTTAGGCACTGATTCAATTATATGTGAGGAGAGTCAATTACAAGTCGGCGATGTAATAATGTGCTCATCCTCGGTTAATTCTAAGAACACTTACCTTATTAGCAATGCATCAGATGGTGTTTATGTCCATTGTGCTATCTATGTTGGCGGTGGAATGATAGTCGATATGGTCGTACCGAAAATTAGGAAAATATCCCTGTACGAGTTATCTCAGGACTATCGCTATTTAACAGTTGTCAGATGCTTTGGTATCAATAAAGAGCGTCAAGACAAGATAATCGAGTTTGCTAAATTATGTTTAGATAAAAAGGTTGGTTACAATTACTTTGGTGCAGTTGTTTCGCCGTTAAAGGAGTATCTAAATTACTTACATCACTATGTTAATCAAGTTGGCGATAGTTATGCACCTAAGTATGAAACCAAGAAAATAACACGTTTGTTCTGCTCAGAGTTCATAGTTGAATGCTATAAGTATGCTGGCTATGTGCAAAGAGATAGTAGGATGTTCAAATCAGACAAATGGACGCCTACAGGGCTTGCTGAAGATAACAGTATTTTCAAGTTCATCGGGTATCTTGATTTAAGTGTTTTAAGATTTGTCAATCCAAGTGATCCCTACTTAGCGGGTAATGGATGGGTTTTAACAGATGAAGGACAGCAACACCTAGCTCTAAGAAAAATAGAATCTGAAAAATGTGTTGAGATATTGAAACAACAATGTAAACAAGAACGTACATAACAAAGCAATCAAGGTGACTTTGGACTTGATCCGTTTTACTGGACACATATTGAAGATCTGAGGAGTTCGTCATGCCAGCTGATAAAACGGGTAAAAAGACAGCGCAATATTCACTAGACTTCAATTTAAAAGTGGTTGAAAGGTGCTTTTAAACACATTGAATCGTTAAGTCAGTAGCCGATGCTGGATAGGCTTTAATGCATAGATTGAAAGCGATAGGGGGCCACCAAGATTTTATTGAGCCTGACTCATCAAGTATGGCAGATCCAGATGAGAGGGAGTCCATGTCATTCGTTAAATGTAATCGTCAAGGAGGGCGTAAATGAAAGTTTATGGTGACCTACAATCAGGAAACTGTCTAAAAGTTAAGATGTTACTATCGTTTTTAAATATTAAGCATGAGTGGATTCATGTGAACATTTTAGATGGTGAAACAAAAACAGTTGAATTCCTGTCTAAATACCCGAATGGAAAAATCCCTGCGGTTGAATTAGATGATGGACGTTATCTGTGTGAATCAAATGCAATTTTAGGCTACTTTTCTGAAAATACTGCATTTCTACCAGATGATACGTACTTAAAAGCAAAAGTGTATGAGTGGTTGTTCTTTGAACAATACAGTCATGAGCCATTCATTGCTGTAGCTCGTTTTATTCAAAAATATTTAGGTATACCAAAAGAAAGAGAAGCTGAATATCTCTCACTTCAAGAGGGTGGCCATAAAGCACTACAATTAATGGAAAATCAATTGAGTAAAACTAAGTATTTAGTCGGTGATGAAATGACAATTGCTGATATTTCTCTTTATACTTATAGCCATGTTGCTGATGAAGGTGGTTTTGATTTAATGCAATATCCAGAAATTAAAAATTGGTGTCATCGTACTCAATCAACACCAGGGTACGTAGGTATGGCGTAATTACATTTAACAAATGTATTAACACTATTTTCTACATTCGGAATTTTAGTTTTCTTTGGGTTTACCGTGTTAATTGATAAATTTGGCTTAATCTGCATGGTGGCAAACCTGTTATGCAGGCGTTAGCTGAAATCCTTTACAAGGATGTGAAATGAAAAATAGAAAATGGATATTTGCAGCAATTTTACTCATTGGTGGTCCTTCATTATTACCATTTAGTTTAGAAGTCATTACCCTAATTGAGCTATTTGGATTTTTGGGCTTATGGACTATTTATTCATCCTACGCTGTGTATTTGGTGAATCATCCGCGTTTCAAAAGAGGCCTGTGTTTAGCGACCAGTTGGGATTTTCAGCCCCAAATGCTGTTCTCACTGAGAGATCTCAAGGCATGTCCACAGTTAGTTTTTCATATGCTGCCAGTTCAGAGTGTGATGGTCTGGACTTTGAATATTCTGTTTTGGGGTGGCGTGGCTAGGTGCTATATAATTTAAGCTAACACAGGGGCCCTGACCTGGCGTCCCCTTAGTAATATATCGATTAACCCGAGCAGGCACTATTCAAAGAGAGTGGCTACGGCTTTTATAATGATCGCGGGTGGTATGTGTGCAAACGTTGCAAGAGCGTTTTATCGTCCTCTGAGTTTTACGTTGTAAAGGCTGTTTCGTGGGTCAAGACGTGGCCTGTCGCATCTTCGTCGTGGATAGTAAAGCTATGTTTGGCTAAATCGATGCATAGATTGAAATTGGCAGTGTAGCTTCCGAGATTTTATCGAACCGGACTCATCAAGTGTGGCAGAGCAAGATGAGGGGGAATCCATGTTATTCGTTAGGCTAAAAGGAGATAAAATGTATTCAAATACACACTATGAGAATTATCCAAACCTCAAGCCTTGGGTTGGTTCAAAGTATGGCCAAGGTAGGACTAAAAAGCTGTTGGTTATTGGAGAGAGTCATTATTTGCCCAAAGGGTCTACATCATCATTGAACATAGAAAAGTGGTATTCAAACAATCAAAATGACCTCACTGATACCGAAAAATCTTGGATTAATACTAGCGGTATCATTAAAAAGAATATCCCTACCAACTTCCCCAAAAAGTCGCATTGGATTTATAGAAATGTAGCGAAAGAGATTAATGAAGCATTTTTTGGTTACACGAACTCAGCTGATATTTTAGATCATGTGGCTTTTATGAATTACTTTCAAAGGCCAGCTGAAAACGAAGGGGACAGTATTAAAGTTCATTCTTTAGACTTGAAAATGTCTGAAGCTATCGTTACGGACGTAATCAAAACTCTGAGCCCAGATCTTGTTGTTTTCTGTTCCGCAAAGGCTGGAGAGTACGGTGCAAAAGTTGTACGTAATTTAGGCCTTGAGTGTGTTGTGGCTCCTCATCCATCGAGCCAGTGGTGGAATCGAGAGGCCAAAAAATATGGTGGTTTGGGTCGGGAGGTTATTCCGAAATTCTTGGTCAAGCGCAAGTGGTCAGAGTTAGCCTAATACATATGAGCCTTTGGGGTGTCAAGGGGTAAAGCGATCCCCCCCTGAATTTTTAGAAAGAAAAGGGTTTTGTGGATCAGTACCTTTGTCTGTCTCATCCTCACCATGGATACTGAACGAATGTTTGACAAGATCAATGCCATAGATGGATTTTGACATGGTAGCCTCCGAACGTTTTTACCCAGACTCATCAAGTGTGGCAGAGTCTGGATGAGGGGGAGTCCATGTCATTCGTTATATGCTTGGATGAAAAATCATGGAACATAATGAAATACATTGGCACGATTGTGAGTTGCTGTTGATGATTGAAGTACCGTCACAAGATGAATTGATATTAAGAGTTATGTACCCAGTAGATTGGGAAAATGGCGAATATGAAGAAACTGATATTGTATTCAGAGGATTCCATTCTATAAATATCAACGAAATTCCTTTTGAAGGTAATCCAACACTCTTAGGACTAGACTCTGTGGAAATAGTAGATAGTGACTTATTCAAGGCGAGTTGGCTCAAGTTCTACTTAAGTACAAATGCTGGTATTCGTGTGATCGAAGCTAAAAGTGTGCACCTTCGAGAACGCATATAAAAATTGCTTCAACCTGACTGTGGACTTGATCTGTTTTACTGGACACGTATTGAAGATCTGAGATGATCGTCGAGCTTGCATTAAATTTACTTCGATTGAGAAAGCAAATATAGCGTAACAAACAAGTTATGAGTAATTCTGCACGCACAGTCTATTACTGTGCGTTAGCTTTCGTGATTAAGGTGGTATGCAGGGGCGTCGGTTTACGTGATTCAGACCATTGTCGTGCGTTAGGCTTCAAGGAGGAAGTATCCGAATGTTAGCGAAAGAATGGAAATCAGAAAATCTAATATTTTCGGTATTTAATATCAATGAGCCAAGTGTGGCAAAGTCAATATTCGATAGTAACCTTGCTGTTCAAGTATTCGATCCTACATTTAGAGACTGGTCACTGAGTGAGTATGAGAAGCTGATTGCGAATAGTGATCAAGCAAGCTCTGCAAGAGAAGTCGGTGCGTTCTATTTTAGAAAAATTAGCACCCGAGACGGTACGATAGTTGGTTATCTTCAACTCGAGTTTAATGTACCTCACCCACACACTCTTTGGGTCCCGATGCTGTGTATTTTGCCTCAATATCAGCAATGTGGCTTTGGTACAGAGATCATAGAAAGCGTAATCAATGAAGCTCGTGCTTGTGCCGATATTGAACGGGTTGGTTTAAATGTATATGCCGAAAATGTCAAAGCCTTTAGATTCTGGTTTAAACAAGGGTTCACACAGATAAAAGCATTTGAACCTGAGGTTGAGTTTGGTAAAGAATACAATTGCCTGGTGCTATATCGTGAGTTAGAAGCCCCACAAACTGTTCAAGCATCGAGATCGCTCTGAATCAATATCAAATTATAGAAATGATTTGTTATGAGCTAGATGATCATGATGAAGCGATTTCTTTAGTAAAGAAACTAGATTCATCAGCCTCTCTGTATGAGCTGTTGAACCATTACAACTGGGATGATGGCTTTGTCACGGCGGCAGATTATCAACATATAGATAAATCAAATCCCTCGGAATTTGGACTTGCCTAGCTTTACTCAACTTGCATTGAAGAACTGAGGCGAGCATTGAAGTTGTCTACAAAACGGGCAAAGAGGCAGCACAATATTCACAATAGACTGCAAGTTCAAAGCGGTTGAATGTGGTGTGGTTTAGGAGATACCCGTTGTCACAATGTTATGCATAAGGGAGAAGCGATGAACACTCATAGAAGGATTTTAGGTTGGAGTTTTCTCGTTATTGGAGGGATGAATGCCTTGGGGATGACCATTATGACTTTTCAACATTTCGAGGTTTTTTCGGGGGCGCCTTGGGAAATATACCTTTTGAACTTTGTGGTTGTCTCTATTTGCTTCATGTCATCTGTTTGTGGTTTTTTTCTTCTGAAGGAAAGGCGCTGGGCATTTAACACGTTATTCAAGTTATCATTTCTATGGCTTCTGTTTTTCCCGTTAGGCACAGTGCTTGCTCTGTATTATTTCTATTTTCACTTTAAATACCGAAGGAAAGCGGCACTGTAGTGGAGGACATGTTATTCGTGATGTTGAAGGAGGAAAAATGGACGTTATCAATCAACTTTATCCATCAGAGAGTCAGTTGGATAGACTGAAATCGTCACCAGATTCGGGTGAGATTCATTTGTTAAACCTGTTTAAGTTTCGCGAAAAAGCGGAATATGCAGATGGTCGAGAAACGAACTTAACGGGCAGGGAAGCATACGATTTATATGGCCACCCAATGGCAAAGGTGCTTGAGAAATACGGTGCAGAAGTCGTTTTTTATTCAGAAATTACAGGGTTAATCCTAGGTCAGGTTGAAGATCTTTGGGACTCATTCGTCATCGTGAAATACCCATCACGACAAGCACTTATTGAAATGACGTCGTCAGAAGAGTTCAAAGCGTTAAGTATTCATCGTGAGGCCGGGTTGGCTGGGCAGCTAAACATAGAAACGAAGATCCCCTGAGTCCTCCCCAACAGTGAGCCGTCACTGACCAAAATACCGAACATTAACAAGGATATTATATGTTCAGCCATATTATGATCGGAACCAATGATATTGAGCGTGCCAAGCGTTTTTATGACTCTGTATTAGCCGTACTTGGCATCCATGAGTCCACACATAATGTGAATGATACTGGGCAAAAACGACTGTTCTATGCGCATAACGGATCTGTGTTTTGTATTACCGAACCCATAAATGGTGAACCAGCATGCCCTGCCAATGGTTCAACAATTGGATTCACGTGTGACTCACCAGAACAAGTTCTAGCGTTCCATTCTGCTGCCATTGCAAATGGCGCCACGAGCATTGAGGGCCCTCCTGGCTTACGTGACAACACAACAGGCAAAAAGCATCTGTGTTACTTCTTGGATCTGGACGGGCATAAAATCTGTGGCATGTATCGCTGTAATTAAGGGGCATGTATCCGCTTAAAAATCATAGACGTGTTCGATATACGTGCTCGAGAGAGAGTCTGAGCTCGATCCCGTTACTGTCTATGTATTGAAGATCTAAATATATTTTCAAATGTTGCCCTATACAGGTTCACCGACTGTGGCATCACCTGAATGAGGGAGGATGTTATTTGTAATCGTTGGAGAGAATATGAAGATTGAAGTGTGTGAAATATCAACCAATGAAAAGCCATTGATTCAAAATTTGCTGCAGTTCTACGAGTACGAGTTCTCAGTGTACGAAGAAGATGATGTTGATGAAAATGGCGATTTTGAGATTGCAGATGTGGATGAGTATTTTGACATTGATGAGTACACGCCATTACTGGTTAAGGTTGCCGGGCAGGCTGCGGGATTTGTCATCGTCAATTCAGATCCTAATGCCCCAAATGGACGATTTCTGATTGAAGAGTTTTTCATCATGAAGAGGTTCCAGCAACAGGGGATTGGGCAAGAGGTTGCTAGGCAAGTCTTTGACATGTTTGGTCAAGATTGGGTTGTCAGGGTTATCAATGAAAACCTTAAAGGGCAATCCTTCTGGCAGAAGGCAATCGATAACTATACCGGTGGGGCTTTTTCGGTTGAAGTTTTCAACGATGCGTCGTGGGAAGGGCCGATATATACCTTCAGTAAGTTAGACTTTTAATAAACCGGAGTGTATTTGGAAAAATCGGCAGTGATATAAATCGCATTTTGCTTTCTATGTGAACTGAAAATCACCTCACTGTACTATAAGATTAAAAGAAAAATGTAGAATGCATAAAAATATAGCGTTATTGGAATTGTAGATACATGTTGAGGTTTATTCTAACAATCATCATTTTAAAAATTGGCACGAATATGATGATGGATCATACGCTGCCTGCAATGACTGAGAATATTGTAGAGGAGGCACCAAAGTTTTATGTGCTGGGTGAGAAAGCGGGTAAATATTCAAAGCTTTATTTAAAGGAAGCGATTGAAAATGATGCTGGTTATCAATTTAGATTGAATGTTGATAGCGTAGAGCTGAGTGTTGGTGATGTTCATAAGATTAATGTTTTAGAATCTGATGAGATAAGTCAATTAATAGAATTTAATTATATCAATACTTACAGTTCCACCTCTACGTATAAGGTGATCAATAATAAAATTGAGCCTGTTAGTTACAGAATTAATAGTAACATGGGCACGGGTATTATCGTATTGTTTTTGATCATCCCCGCTTATGTCATCGCCGGATCGATAGTGAGATATATCCGGCGACAATTTTGGCATGCATAACCAGCCTCATGAGGAGTTTATACCAGAGATTCATCGATGAAGCGTATCTGCAGATTTTGCGCTTGCTACCTTAAATACACCTAACGACATTACTGGATGATATGCTGAGAATGAGTGATTTCTTGGCAAAAAGTAACGCAATAGGATTGACGCAAACGTTTGCTATCGGTAGATTACGCACACTTTTTATTGATAAGTATATCGTTATGTTTATGCGCTTGATTGCTCTTGCCCCTGTTGTTGTGTCTTTTTCGGTTTTTGCTGCCCCGCAGCCTATCTTGGTGCAAGGTGCGATGGATATCGAAACCAGTACGCTTGTGGCTGCACTGAAAGAATCGAAGGAAACGACTGTTGGTTCGTGGACGTTTTGGCAAGGTGAAATCGACGGTTACCCTGTTGTCGTTTCTCGCACGGAAGTGGGCTTAGCAAACGCGGCGGCTTCTACCACTATCGGTATTGAACACTTCAATCCTAAATACATTATCAACCAAGGCACGTCTGGCGGGCATGATCCAAAACTGTACCGTGGCGATATTGTCGTGGGTGAAGCCAGCTTCAATATGGGCGCGTACAAAACTGCTTTTAAAGAGAAAGGCCAGGGTATCGACCCGACGCAATGGCAAAACTTCGACGTAACTATGCGCTTGCGTGAAAAGGGCGAATTCGTTGAGTACCCACAATTTAAAGCGGATGAGAAACTGGTTAACATCGCTTACTCGCAGGCCGATGTCTACAAAAAGGGTAACGTTGTTAAAGGCTTGATTGGTTCAGCCGACGAATGGAACCGAGAAGTGGACCGTATCAACTGGTTCCACAACACGATGGGCACCTCTGTTGAAGAAATGGAAACGTCAGCTGCCGCGTTGGTAGCACAAGCGTATAAAGTGCCTTTTGTGGGGATCCGCATTCTTTCTAATACCGACCAACACAAACAAGATTTTGACCCGCAGACTGCCGTTGATTGTCAGCTGTATACCTTAGATGTGGTCAAGGCGTTGATAAAAAAGCAATAACGACGCAGTAATGACAGAAGATAAGGTCACTCCATAGTGTGTGCTTCACGTGATATTTTCACTGTGCATTGTTTAGGTGTATAAGAAGCATATTGTGATGGGGTAGTCCCTTATCCCTGAGCGTGTGTTTGCATTTTTTATATTGGAGTACGTATTCACATGAAAGTAGTTTGTGAAACAGAACGACTGGTTATTAGACAGTTTGATTTAAACGATACGGATTTTGTTATTCGGTTGCTTAATGAGGAGTCGTTCATTCGATATATTGCGGATAAAAAGGTTCGCACGCAAGAAGATGCAATCAATTACCTACAGCATGGTCCGATAGCCAGTTACGAAAAATATGGCTTTGGTCTTAATTTGGTTTATCTAAAATCCACGGGTACACCCATTGGGATGTGTGGTGTGTTAAAGCGGGATGAGCTGGAATACCCGGATTTAGGGTACGCCTTTTTGGCGGAGTTTGTTGGTAAAGGGTATGCGAGTGAAGCGGCTGAAAAGACACTAAACGTCACCATGGACACCTGTTCATTAAAGACGGTTTTTGCCGTCACGCTGCCGGATAACTTACGCTCCAATGCATTGCTAAAAAACGTCGGCTTTAGCTTTAAAGATACGATGGAACTCTATGGGGCGCTCAATAATCGCTACGAGTTTCATAAGTAAACAAGGTAATTAGGTCAACAAGGTAAACAATGAAGAAAACCCGTCAGATGGCGGGTTTCTTTTTTTATCGAACCATGACTCCTTGGTGCTTGTTCACCCTCAATATTTTTCATCATCGCGAAAAGAAACACTCACGGTCACCTTGGGTAATGACTGATTACTATCTATGCGATCACGCAAGGCATCCCGTTAAACAGAATGGGCTCGTCTGTGTGTCTGTCATCGTCACGTTGTCGTCAGGGATGTATATGATCGCGTTATTTGCCAAATGCTCACTGGGAGCGTTTGCGGTGTTACTCATCGCACTGTTATCGAAAACCAAGAACTTTTATATCGCCGGGTTGGTACCACTCTTCCCGACCTTTTCATTGATTGCGCATTTCATCGTAGGGACGGAACGTGGGGTAGAAGCACTGCGTGCCACGGCCTTATTTGGTTTGTATTCACTCATTCCCTATGCGGGGTATTTGTTGGCGGTGTATCTGTTTAGCGCCCGCTATGGGGTATGGATGACGCTGTCTCTGGCAATGGCGGTATGGGTGGTATTGGCGGCAGGGTTATTGGTGAGTTGGTCTCGGCTGTCGCCCGCTCTTGGATGATGGTGTGTCAGTCTATACTACTATACGCCTCTCCATTTGTATGACTAATCAGTTTTATCTATCAATGTAATAGGAAGTAACGCGTTTTCTATCAATGAGACTCGGCGTATTGTTCACACCATAAAGACGAGGCCGTCACAACATTGGTTGCATTTTTGGCATATAAATGTTGCGAATTCATTTATCAATAATCGTGAAACATCGGCTTCGACTAACCCAATCAAAAGAATAAGCGGAATATACCTTTATAGGTATTTCGCTAAATAAATCCCAAAAATAAGGGAATGGAGTGAACATGAACCAACATGATAATCATACAGGCGGTAAGTGTCCTGTAATGCACGGTGCAATGACATCTTCTGAAACATCGAATGTGGCATGGTGGCCAAATGCGCTAAACCTAGACATTCTGCATCAGCACGATACTAAAACGAACCCACTAGGCGCTGACTTTAACTACCGCGAAGAAGTACAAAAGTTAGATGTTGAAGCGCTGAAAGAAGACATGAAAGCGCTAATGACTAACAGCCAAGAGTGGTGGCCTGCAGACTGGGGTCACTACGGCGGTTTGATGGTGCGTATGGCGTGGCACTCTGCAGGTTCTTACCGCACATATGATGGTCGTGGTGGTGCTAACACCGGTAACCAACGTTTTGCGCCATTGAACTCATGGCCTGATAACGCAAACCTGGATAAAGCCCGTCGTCTGCTTTGGCCGATCAAACAAAAATATGGTAACAAAATCAGCTGGGCTGACCTTATTGTGCTTGCCGGTACTATGGCTTACGAGTCAATGGGTCTGAAAACGTTCGGTTTCGGCTTTGGTCGTGAAGATATCTGGGCACCAGAAAAAGACGTGTACTGGGGTTCTGAAAAACAATGGCTAGCCACCAGTGATGCTGAAAACAGCCGTTACTCCAATGGCCGTGATCTTGAAGATCCATTGGCAGCGGTAATGATGGGCCTTATCTATGTGAACCCAGAAGGTGTTGACGGTAACCCAGACCCGCTAAAAACCGCTGAAGACATGCGCGTGACCTTCGCCCGTATGGGTATGAATGACGAAGAAACTGTTGCATTGACCGCCGGTGGCCACACCGTAGGTAAAGCACACGGTAACGGTAATGCTGCGCACTTGGGTAAAGATCCTGAAGGTGCCGACGTAACAGAGCAAGGTCTTGGCTGGAACAACCACACTTCTCGCGGTATTGGCCGTGATACGGTAACCAGTGGTATTGAAGGTGCATGGACAACCAACCCAACACAGTGGGATAACGGTTTCTTTGAAATGCTACTGAACCACGATTGGCAGCTGACCAAGAGCCCAGCAGGTGCATGGCAGTGGGAACCGGTGTCTATTGAAGAACAAGATAAGCCAGCTGACGTAGAAGATGCAAGTCTTCGTTGTAACCCAATGATGACTGATGCGGATATGGCCCTGAAAATGGACCCAGACTACCGCGTGATCTCAGAGCGTTTCTATAACGATCCTGAGCATTTCTCTGATGTCTTTGCGCGTGCTTGGTTCAAACTGACTCACCGTGATATGGGACCAAAAGCACGTTACCTGGGTCCAGACGTACCGGCTGAAGAGCTAATCTGGCAAGATCCTGTCACCGCTGGCCGTACTGATTACGATGTAGCGGCAGTGAAAGCAAAAATCGCATCTACTGACCTAAGCATCAGTGACTTGGTATCGACCGCTTGGGACAGTGCACGTACATACCGTGGTTCTGACAAGCGTGGTGGTGCTAACGGTGCACGTATTCGCCTAGCGCCACAAAACGAGTGGGCTGGTAACGAACCAGAAAAACTGGCTAACGTGTTGTCTGTACTGGAAGGTATTGCCGCTGAAAGCAACGTGAGCGTGGCAGACGTGATTGTTCTGGCAGGTAACTTGGGTGTTGAATTAGCGGCAAAAGAAGCCGGCTTTGATATCGAAGTACCGTTCGCACCAGGTCGTGGTGACGCCACCGCAGAACAAACTGACGTTGAGTCATTTGCTGTCCTTGAACCACTGGCGGATGGTTTCCGTAACTGGCAGAAACAGCATTACGCATCAGCACCAGAAGAAATGTTGCTAGACCGTGCACAATTGATGGGCCTAACTGCCCCTGAAATGACCGTACTGCTAGGTGGTATGCGTGTTATCGGCGCAAACTACGGCAACAGCGCACACGGTGTATTCACCGACCGCGTGGGTTCACTAACGAATGACTTCTTCGTGAACCTGACTGACATGAATTACAACTGGAAACCAACCGGCCGTAATTCTTACGACATCGTTTCTCGTCAAACCGGTGAAGTAAAATGGACTGCCACTCGCGTTGACTTGGTGTTCGGTTCTAACTCTGTACTACGTGCTTACGCAGAAGTGTACGCACAAGACGACAACAAAGAGAAGTTCGTGAAAGACTTTGTTGCCGCTTGGACCAAAGTGATGAATGCAGACCGTTTTGATCTAGCATAATCATCCCCAAATGAAACCCCGCACTGGCCGCGCCATTGCGGGGTTTGTTGTATTCTGATGAAGGATTGCATTATGAGTGTTGAGGAGCTCATAAGACTGTTGGTCGCTAATGGGTGGATTTTAATTAGCATCAATGGGCGATTTAAAGAATTTGAACATGCGACTACACACCAAACCCTGAAGATTGCGATGAAACCCATCTAAATTCATCGCAATCTTCGGTAATTATTGTTCGATTTGTTGCAAAGTGGGTCGATGTGTGGGTTATGTGCGCAGTCGGTAGCGTAAACAAAGAAAAAGACTTTACGTTCTGAGCTGTAACCCGTATTATTCGCCGCATGGAGAGATGGCTGAGTGGTTGAAAGCACCGGTCTTGAAAACCGGCATACGTTAATAGCGTATCTAGGGTTCAAATCCCTATCTCTCCGCCACATTTAAGCCCTCGTCGAAAGACGAGGGCTTTTTCGTATGCATTACGTTTTATCTTTGGAAACCGGGATTTGAAAATCCCTCGTCGCCTGCGACTCCAGTTGGATGCACGCCCAGCACTCCGCCACACACAAAAAAGCCGCATCAATCAGCGGCTTTGTATTCCCCAATCTTCCTAAGCGGTCTATTCACCGCAAAAGCGTTTTAACTTTTCGCTAGGGCAGGGATTGTCGATGCCAAAATGCATTTTCAGTATGTGGTTATACTGAGTTTCATCCTGAATGAGCTTTTCAGTGGTGGTGCCAGCATCGGTGATCTTCAATCGGTCATTGAATAGAGTAACGTTCCCCTGCGCGGTTCTTGCGATGGCAATAAGGTTGTTCGTAAACAGGGAGTGCGGACTGGTTGACGCATAGTGATTGCCGTATTCCAGATCCCCTTGGCATACCTCGTTCATGTCTAAACTGTACAGATTTTGCCACTCTTCATTTTCCATGCATTGCAGCATGAAACCAAACTGCGCATCGTGAACAAAGCGGAATGTTTGCGTATCCGTGTTCAATACTTGATTGAGTTTCAGTGGCAGCGGGGTTCGGGGCGTACTGGCGCCAAAGCCTGCATCCACGAGCCATTGCTGGTTATCAAGGGTAACAATATTCACCAGATGTCCGCGTCCGGTTGGTGTGCCAGAGACATGCACTCGCCCTAGTGTTTTGACCACATCAAATTGCACCGCTTTCAATACTCGATGCAGCAAGCCATTTAACTCAAAACAATAGCCACCACGATGGTTGTTAACCAGCTTTTCAAAAATGGCATCTTCATCGAGTGTCACAGCTTGGCCATTCACGATATCCAGGTTTTCAAAAGGAATCGTGCGATGTTGTTGCTGATGTAACGCGAACAGTGTGTTGAGGTCAACGGTGATATCGCTCTCAAACTGAATTTTCTGTAAATAGGCTGATAGCAGTGCATGATTCATTGTGAAGTCCTCATTGCTGACTCACCCAGCGTATTAAAGGCATGCGTCAATGCTTGGTTAAAGGCGGAATGTGTGACAGCGCCCTTGTCGATATCAAAATGCTCATAGAAGTTTTCTAATGAAATCGCCCCGATCACATCTGCGGCAATATAAGGCGCTGAAGCGATTGCAGCGGCTAATACACTCTGCGCGCCGCCAGGTCCAGGAGAGGTCGCCAGCATCAAAACCGGTTTGTTTTGAAAGAGCTTCATATCAATGCGTGATGCCCAGTCAAAGATATTTTTATAAGCCGCCGTATAAGTACCGTTGTATTCGGCAAATGACACAATGATTAAATCCGCTTCCGAAATGTTATTGAAAAAGTGGTGTGCGAGTGCATGAATGCCGTGCTCTTCTTCTCTCTCTTCGCTGTATATAGGCATCTCATAATCATTCAGGTCGATCAAATTAATTTCCGCATTTTCAATCTGTTGCGCAGCATAAAACGCGAGCATTTTATTAATCGAACGCTTACTGTTGGTGGCACCAAAGGCTAAAATTTTCATGCATTAACTCTTAACGATAAAGTATGAACGGAAGATAAATGGCAGGATTTTTTCAGTCCTGAACCGCTCTCCTTGTTTGAGGCGCCATTGTGAAACTTCAAGTTAACTTTAAGTCAAGCGTTAAGGTGCAAATACGCCGTGTTTTTATTCGGCGTTGTCACCAAAGCCTTCTATGAGGAATCTTGGGCCTTCACCGTGGGCGGCAATTTCATCATTGGGATTGAAAATACGACAGCTTTTTAGGGATAGGCAACCGCAACCAATACATGTGTCTAAGTTGTCTCTGAGCCTCTGCATCTCATTGATTTTTTGATCCAGGGTGGCGGCCCATTGCTTGGACAGTCGCTCCCAATCTTTCTTATTAGGCTGTCTGTTATCGGGCAGGGTTGCCAGTGCATCCTTAATTTCTTCAAGAGAGATACCGATTTTTTGCGCGGCGCGGATCACTGAAATCGTTCTGAGCGTGGCGGCGTGATAACGTCGTTGATTACCATGGGTGCGTATTGACGCGATTAATCCTTTTGACTCATAAAATCGCAGCGTTGATGTGGCTACATCGCATCGTTTTGCGGCTTCTCCGATGGTGAAAAAACGCTTTTTCTTTTCCATTTTCTGTCCTAACTCATCGATAACTTATTTAAAGTTTACTTTAAGTTTAGATGCCGTGCGATGTTGGATGTATCACCATTGTCCATGATTCTTTACAGATATAATAGATAGTTATTTCCTATCAGGCTGATAGGATCAAACAGTTATACGTAATAGGGTGGGTGCGATAAAGTGTTCCTCAGCAAGACCGAACCTTCTTGATAGATTCGGCTTATGAACAGAACATCATAGGACAGCATCATGAAAAACTTAATTGGTCTAGAACAGCAACCAACTAACGAATTAGTAGAAGAACTTAATGCACTGCTAGCAGACTACCAAGTGCTGTACATGAACACACGCGGCTACCACTGGAATATTCAAGGTAAGCAATTCTTCGAACTACACGTGAAATTTGAAGAAATGTACACAGACTTGCAGCTTAAAGTTGATGAGCTGGCAGAGCGTATCCTAACCCTGGGTGCACGTCCAAATCACACCTTCAGCCAGTACTTGGCACTGAGTGAAATTCACGAGCATAAAGACGCGAGCCGTGCAGAAGACTGCGTGAAAGGCCTGTTGGATGCCTTCCAGTTGTTGATCACTAAACAACGTGGCATTGCAGAAAAAGCGGCCGAGATTGGTGATGAAGGTACGGTAGCACTCATGAGCGATTACATTCGTGAGCAAGAAAAAACTACATGGATGCTTAACGCGTACTTGCAGTAATCACATCTAGCACAAAAATACGGGAAATAAACGTAAGCGCAATACGTTTAAACAGGAAGGCCGGCAGCAATGCTGGCCTTTTTGTTTGCGTGTCATTATTGATGAGATACATATCCAGTTTCATCTTTCTGTAAGCCATATCTCACCTAACATACTGACGAGTAAAGGTTCCTTTTCGATAGATACCAAATCCGGCATAGTGAACCGTGGGGGCTGATGAGCGGCTTTTGCAAGGGCGGTAGCGTATCAGTTTTTGCTGTAGTGAGTTTGGAATGCATGGGGGAAGCGATGAGAATCATGGCGACGATGATAATGCTGATGGTGTTGTTATCAGGATGCTCGACAACAGAAAAAGTTTGGGAACAGCCTCATTATTATGAGTCGGTATCCGCATTCACCGTCAATGAAAATAACAACCTCTTTATCGCTACCGGCAAAGAGCACGCTTATGTGTTTGAAATCAGCAAAGCCTTTAAACAAGCGTTGATCGTCAGTCGAGAGATAACCTTTACCCCGTCACTCAGTGACTTTACCTTGCGTGAATCAGGTGAGATCACGGGAGATATCACGCTGACGATTGCATCTGGCGCCCTTTCTGAACAAATCAAGAACGAGTTAGTGCGTTTAGGCTTCTCGCAAGATGACAACATGACACTTCACTATACGTTGAATGGCAATCGGTATCAGTTGGAAGAGACGGGTGACACCATACAATTAGCCAATCACTATCCCGTGAAGGTGATTCAAGCATCCAGTACGGTCTCCAACGTGGGGAAAGTCCTCATTACGCCAGGCGCTGTTGTGGTGGATTCTGCGTTAATGGTAACAACAGGCATCCCGACCGCCATCATCTACGGGGTGCTGGGGGCGTATATGTATGCTGACTACCCGACAGAATAAGTGGGTGGATATGATAGACAAATGGAATAACGGATTATTGTGTAAAGGGAGTTAAATGAAACATAAATCGGTTTATTTAATGTTAGCTGTCATTATCTCAACGATGGGGACGTTTATCGTAATCAATGCACTGTCTAACTTTACTGGATTTATGGTGTATTTGGGTTTTACGCCAGATGGTAGTGGAACCCTCATTAGTTGGATATTAGCCTTTATTGTCACAGTGCTTTATTGCTATAGCGCAGCAAAAAATTCTGATGTTAAACGTTATATGTTTAAGTTGGATGTTTTGAAGTGTATTTCGATTGTGGCTGCAGTATGTGCGGGTATTGTCGAGGAGGTTGTATTCAGAAAATGGGTAATGGATTATCTGGATTCTGAAGGATTTTCGATTTTCATTCAAATTTTCGCATCGGGTGTGGCTTTTAGTGTTGTCCATGTTATATGGGGAATAAAGAGTATCAAAGCTGGGGTTAATGCTGCAATATCGACGTTTTTATTAGGATTAGCTCTCGGTGCTATTCAGGGCGAGAGCATGAAT
>NZ_LDOV01000031.1 GCF_001029435.1 Photobacterium aphoticum
TGTAGAAAGTGTGACCACAGCACCACAGCACCACAGCACCACAGCACCACAGCACCACAGCACCACAGCACCACAGCACCACAGCACCACAGCACCACAGCACCACAGGTTTTTTCTGCTTTTCCTCGGCACTCGCTACTCGCAAACCCGCCACAACACCTCTGCCTTTTCTCGTTCCTCGCAAACTCGGCTCCTCGTCCCTGCTCTTTCTCGACACTCGCCGGCCCACCTCTTCGCTTCCTTCCCCTGCATATTGTTGTATGTTTGAACAGTCGGTGCCAAATGCATGGAAAATCGCAGAAAAGGCGTTGACGTGTTGGTTTAGGGACGTATAATCCGACCCCGTAACGTCAGTTACGTGATGCGCCCTTAGCTCAGTTGGATAGAGCACGTGCCTTCTAAGCATGTGGTCGCAGGTTCGAATCCTGCAGGGCGCGCCATATTCCATAAAAAAGCCAGCCTCGTGCTGGCTTTTTTGTATCTGCATGTTTTGACGCTATCATTTCTTTCTCTCACCACGCGCCATTTTGTCCGTCCTTTTTTCTGCTTAAATTTCCATCACCCAGTTCGGGCGACTCGTCGCCATTGCGTGAGGTAAAAAACAACAATCGGCAGATTAATACAGCGAATAATTCAGCTCAGGGTCAAAAAATCGTAAAAGGACGCGAATTTTTTAATCTTTACACTTGTAAATGGAATTTTTGCCCCTATCTTGTGTGAAAGGTTTGATTGCGGTACGGCCAGTCTGTCTCGACGGCAGGGCTGATGACCGTTATAATACCGCGTTTTAATTTCTGTCTCGGCAACAAATACGTAGCAAAGAGCAGAAATTATCAGAATTAAGGCGTTATGGTTTTGGCGTGGTAGCCAGCCATAACACGAAAGGATGCCACCGTCAGTACGACTGATCGGCAACATCACTCAGAGAACACTGAGTAAGTTTTGAGGTTAAATATAATGCAAGTTACCGTTGAAACCACTGAAGGTCTAGAACGCCATCTAACTATCACAGTTCCAGCTGCAAACATTGAAAACGCTGTAGCTGCTGAGCTGAAGAAAATTGCTAAGAATCGTCGTTTCGATGGTTTCCGTCCAGGTAAAGCACCGATCAAAATGGTTGCTCGTATGTTTGGCGCATCTGTACGTCAAGACATCCTAGGTGAAGTGATGCAGCGTCACTACATCGAAGCAATCGTAAAAGAGAAGATCAACCCAGCAGGCGCACCTACTTTCACTCCAGTAGAAATCGCTGAAGGTAAAGACCTAGTTTTCAAAGCATCTTTCGAAGTGTTCCCTGAAATCGAGCTGGCTAACCTAGACAAAATCGCTGTTGAGAAACCAGCAGTAGAAGTGAAAGATGCTGACGTTGACGGCATGCTAGACACACTACGTAAGCAGCAAGCAACTTGGAAAGAAGTTGAAGAAGCTGCAGTTGCAGACAGCCGCGTAACTATCGATTTCACTGGTTCTATCGACGGTGAAGAATTCGAAGGCGGTAAAGCTGAAGGTTTCGCACTAGCAATGGGCCAGGGTCGTATGATCCCAGGTTTCGAAGACGGTATCGTAGGTAAGAAAGCAGGCGAAGAGTTCACTGTAGAAGTAACTTTCCCTGAAGAATACCACGCTGAAAACCTAAAAGGTAAAGCAGCTTCTTTCGCTATCAAACTACACAAAGTTGAAGCACAAGAGCTACCTGAGCTAACTGAAGAGTTCGTTGCTAAGTTCGGTATCGAAGACGGTTCTGTTGAATCTCTGAAAGCTGAAGTACGTAAGAACATGGAGCGTGAGCTGAAGCAAGCTGTTAAAGGCCGCATCAAAGATCAAGTACTAAACGGCTTGGTTGAGCAGAACGACATCACTGTTCCTGCAGCGCTTATCGAACAAGAAATCAACGTTCTACGCCAGCAGGCGACTCAGCGTTTCGGCGGCAACGCTCAGAACGCACCAGAACTTCCACGTGAACTGTTCGAAGAACAAGCTAAGCGTCGCGTAGTTGTTGGTCTACTTCTAGGTGAAGTGATCAAGTCTGAAGAGCTAAAAGCAGACGAAGAGCGCGTTAAAGCAATCATCGCTGAAATGGCTTCTGCATACGAAGATCCAACAGAAGTTATCGCTTACTACGAGAAGAACGAGCAGATGATGAACAACATGCGCAACGTTGCTCTAGAAGAGCAAGCGATTGACGCACTGTTGGCAAAAGCTCAGGTAACTGAGAAAGAAGTTAGCTTCAACGAGCTAATGAACCAGCCAGCTGCTTAATTGACTGAAATTACTGCAAAGATTTGACTTTACTTCAAATCTTCTGCTAACAATGGTCCGTGTGAGAGTAATTTCATTCGGGCCATTTATTTTAGGGAAATAACGTTATGAGCTACCAAGAAAGAAACGCCATGTCGCCAATCTTAGATGCGCTGGTTCCTATGGTGGTCGAGCAGACTTCGCGTGGTGAACGTTCTTACGACATCTATTCCCGACTACTAAAAGAGCGTGTGATTTTTCTGACCGGTCAGGTGGAAGATCATATGGCCAACTTAGTTGTTGCGCAGCTATTGTTCCTTGAATCAGAAAACCCAGACAAGGACATCTTCCTTTACATCAACTCTCCGGGCGGTTCTGTAACTGCAGGTATGTCTATCTATGACACCATGCAGTACATCAAGCCAAACGTGAGCACCGTATGTATGGGTCAAGCATGTTCAATGGGTGCCTTCCTGCTTGCTGGTGGCGCGAAAGGTAAGCGTTACTGCCTGCCAAACTCTCGCGTGATGATTCACCAGCCACTGGGTGGTTTCCAGGGACAAGCATCGGATATTCAAATCCATGCTCAAGAAATTTTAACGATCAAGCAACGCCTGAACGGCCTTCTTGCAGAACATACAGGTCAGCCTCTTGAAGTGGTTGAACGCGACACCGATCGTGATAACTTTATGTCTGCAGAGCAAGCCGTAGAGTACGGTTTGGTCGATGCAGTTTTGAGTCAGCGTAACTAATTAGTGTTGTTGCCGTGCTTGGCCAGACCGCGCGAAGCACGGAGCAAAACAACCTGAGATGTTATACACTCAAAACAAGGCAATGATGGGGTAACACCCGAAAAGAGGTTAGCGAATGACAGATAAGCGAAAAGAGAGCGGTAGTGGAAAACTGCTGTACTGCTCTTTCTGCGGTAAAAGTCAGCACGAAGTTCGCAAGCTGATTGCAGGCCCTTCTGTGTATATTTGCGATGAATGTGTTGATTTGTGCAACGACATCATTCGTGAAGAAATCAAAGAAGTAATGCCAAAGCGCGATGGCAGCGAGCTTCCGACACCACAGCAAATTCGTAAAAACCTGGATGAATACGTTATTGGTCAAAACCATGCGAAGAAAGTGCTAGCGGTAGCGGTATACAACCACTACAAGCGTCTTCGTAACGGCGATACCAACAGTGAAGGGGTTGAACTGGGCAAGAGTAACATCCTGCTTATCGGCCCAACCGGTAGTGGTAAAACCCTACTGGCTGAAACACTGGCTCGTATGTTGGATGTTCCATTCACCATGGCCGACGCAACCACGCTAACGGAAGCGGGTTATGTGGGTGAAGATGTGGAAAACATCATCCAGAAGCTACTGCAGAAATGTGATTATGATGTCGCTAAGGCTGAGCGCGGTATCGTATACATTGATGAAATCGACAAGATCTCTCGTAAATCAGACAACCCATCGATCACGCGTGACGTGTCCGGTGAAGGTGTACAGCAGGCCTTGCTGAAACTGATTGAAGGGACCGTGGCGTCGGTACCACCTCAAGGTGGCCGTAAGCACCCGCAGCAGGAATTCCTGCAGGTTGATACATCGAAGATCCTCTTCATCTGTGGTGGCGCATTTGCTGGCCTGGATAAAGTGGTTGATCAGCGTGTGGCAACCGGTACCGGTATCGGCTTTGGTGCGGATGTGCGTTCTAAAGATCAATCACGTACGTTGAGCGATCTGTTCGAGCAGGTGGAACCGGAAGACTTGGTCAAGTACGGCTTGATCCCTGAGTTCATTGGTCGTCTGCCTGTGACAGCGATCCTGAACGAACTGGACGAGGATGCCCTTGTTCAGATCCTGCGTGAGCCGAAAAACGCACTGACGAAGCAATATGCCGCGTTGCTTGAGCTTGAAAACGTTGAGCTTGAGTTCCGTGATGACGCCCTTGTGGCGATTGCGCGTAAAGCAATGGAACGTAAAACAGGTGCCCGTGGCCTACGTTCTATAGTGGAAGCTGTGTTGCTGGATACTATGTACGAACTGCCATCGGCAGAAGGTGTCAGCAAGGTTGTGATTGATGAATCAGTGATTAAAGGCGAATCGGAGCCACTACTGATTTACGCAAACACCGAAAACCAAGCAGCAGGTGCTGAGTAATTTCTGCTCATAACGTGCAAAAAAAAGGAGGCTTATGCCTCCTTTTTTATTTTCTGTTAGCTATCCCGTTGAATCTTGCGCCCTTGCCCCCATATACTCAATAAAGAGATTGAACGGAAGAGAGAATAATATGAACCTGGAGCGTTCGGAACGCCTTGAGATCCCCGTTCTACCACTGCGAGATGTGGTGGTCTACCCGCACATGGTTATTCCATTGTTTGTAGGCCGGGATAAGTCAATTCGCTGCCTTGAAGCCGCGATGGATGACAACAAACAAATTTTGTTGGTGGCGCAAAAAGAAGCCGCGACCGACGAGCCTTCTATCCACGATTTGTACAATGTCGGTACTGTAGCGACCATTTTGCAATTGTTGAAACTGCCAGACGGTACGGTAAAAGTACTGGTTGAAGGTCAGCAGCGTGCCAAAGTGGACAACCTGCGTGATGACGAATTCTTCAGTGCCGAAGCCGAGTTCCTGGTCACTGAAGAGATGGATGAGCGTGAGCAAGAAGTCCTGGTACGTACGGCGATCAACCAGTTTGAAGGCTTTATCAAACTGAATAAGAAGATCCCGCCGGAAGTACTGACGTCACTTAATGGCATCGACGAAGCCGCGCGCTTAGCGGATACCATTGCGGCGCACATGCCATTGAAACTGGCTGACAAACAGAAAGTACTGGAAATTGTCGATGTGACGGAACGTTTAGAGTTCCTGATGGCGATGATGGAATCTGAAATTGACTTGCTACAGGTGGAAAAACGCATCCGTGGCCGTGTCAAAAAGCAGATGGAAAAGAGCCAGCGCGAGTATTACCTTAACGAGCAGATGAAAGCGATCCAGAAAGAACTGGGTGAGCTGGATGATGCGCCGGATGAATTCGAGTCTTTGAAGATCAAGATCGAAGAATCAAAAATGCCGGCCGAAGCACGTGAGAAAACTGAGCAAGAACTGCAAAAGCTGAAGATGATGTCTCCGATGTCAGCAGAAGCCACCGTGGTTCGCGGCTACATTGATTGGATGCTGAGCGTGCCATGGCACAAGCGTTCAAAAGTGAAAAAGAATCTGGCGAAAGCCGAAGAAGTGCTGAATGCGGATCACTACGGTCTGGATCGTGTGAAAGAACGCATTCTTGAGTACTTAGCGGTACAAAGCCGAGTGAACAAGCTCAAAGGCCCGATTCTATGCCTTGTGGGTCCTCCGGGCGTGGGTAAAACCTCTCTCGGTCAGTCCATCGCAGCGGCGACAGGGCGTAAGTACGTCCGTATGGCGCTGGGTGGTGTGCGTGATGAAGCGGAAATCCGTGGTCACCGCCGTACCTACATCGGTTCGATGCCGGGTAAGCTGATCCAGAAGATGGCAAAAGTGGAAGTGAAGAACCCACTGTTCCTGTTGGATGAAATCGACAAGATGTCTTCTGACATGCGTGGCGATCCGGCTTCAGCCCTGCTAGAGGTGTTGGATCCTGAGCAGAACAGCGCGTTCAACGATCACTACCTGGAAGTGGATTACGACCTGTCTGACGTGATGTTTGTGGCGACGTCGAACTCCATGAACATTCCGGGTCCGCTGCTTGATCGTATGGAAGTGATCCGTTTGTCGGGTTACACCGAAGACGAGAAACTGAACATTGCCAAGCGTCACTTGCTGGGCAAGCAAATTCAGCGTAACGGTCTGAAGCCAAACGAAATTGAAGTGGATGACTCTGCACTGCTGGGCATCATTCGTTACTACACCCGTGAAGCGGGCGTACGTAGCCTTGAGCGTGAAGTGTCGAAACTGTGCCGTAAAGCGGTGAAAGAAATTCTGCTTAACCCAACCACCAAGAAAGTGGTGATCAATCAGGACAACCTGAAAGAATACCTGGGTGTGCAGCGCTTTGATTACGGTAAAGCAGAAGACAGCAACCGCATTGGTCAGGTTGTGGGTCTGGCATGGACAGAAGTGGGCGGCGATCTGCTGACCATTGAAACTGAATCGATGCCGGGCAAAGGCAAACTGACGTACACCGGTTCGCTGGGCGATGTAATGCAGGAGTCGATTCAGGCGGCAATGACGGTCGTACGTACACGTGCAGAGCGTCTGGGTATCGCACCTGACTTCTACGAAAAACGTGATATTCACGTACACGTACCGGAAGGGGCGACGCCGAAGGATGGTCCAAGTGCGGGTATCGCTATGTGTACCGCGCTGGTTTCTAGCCTGACAGGTAACCCTGTGCGTGCTGATGTGGCCATGACCGGTGAAATTACCTTGCGTGGTGAAGTGTTGCCAATCGGTGGTTTGAAAGAGAAACTGCTGGCTGCACACCGTGGTGGTATCAAAACGGTACTGATCCCGAAAGAAAATGAGCGTGATCTGGAAGAGATCCCAGATAACGTGATTGCTGATTTGGAAGTGTGTCCAGTCCGTTGGATTGATGAAGTGCTCACCATTGCACTGCAGAATAATCCAACAGGTATTGAACTGGTCAACACCCAAAACAGTGATATGCAGCAAAGTTAAAGTATGAAAAAACGCTTTCAGGGACAAAATCCTTGTCAGCGTTTTTTTGTGTCGTTATAAGTGGGTCTAATTTGCCGTTAGCTCAATAATATCAACGCTTCCCCGTATCAGGGCGCAGTGTGCTGATAGAATTAGGCCTGATATATTTTTGTGTTCGTTGGACTGGGTCATAGCAGTGAAAATGACGGCCAACGAATGGCGTTCATAGAGAGGATGAGACCGTGAACAAAACTCAATTAGTTGATAAAATTGCTGAGAATGCCGATATTTCAAAAGCGTCTGCAGGACGTGCTTTAGATGCATTCATCGAAGCCGTGTCAGATAGCTTGAAGGCAGGTGATTCAGTCGCACTTGTTGGCTTTGGTACGTTCTCTGTACGTGAGCGTGCGGCTCGCACAGGCCGTAACCCACAGACAGGCGCTGAGATTCAGATCGCAGCGGCGAAAGTACCTGGCTTTAAAGCGGGTAAAGCACTGAAAGATTCGGTAAACTAACCGTTGGGCATTGCCCGCCAGTTTGTGTGAACAAACAAGCATTCCGGTTGTCCTAACAGCGACTTGGATTGAACAAAGGGCGCATCCTGGAGATGCGCTTTTTTTACTTTGCATTCGTGTGAATTGTGACGCTAAGACGTTGTAATCACATTGAAGCCAAGCTGAATATTCTCGGCATGATGTGCCGAAAAACGCATTAGAACCGTGAGCTTGGTATTACCACGCCAGATCGAATCAGTAGGAGATACGGCAAATTATGATGGAGCGTATGCGCGAAGGCGCAAGCAGCATTTGGGTCAAGATCATTCTTGGCTTAATTATACTTTCTTTTGTTTTTGCTGGTGTGGGCGGCTACCTTGCAGGTAGTGGTCAGCAAGTGGCGGCAAAGGTCGATAGTCATGAAATCACTCAGCGTGAATTTGACATGGCTTACCAGAACGAACGTAACCGCATGCAAGCACAGTTGGGTGAGTCTTTCTCAACCCTGATGGGTGATCCGGCTTATGTGCAGCAGTTCAAGCGTAGCGTGTTGGATCGTATGGTCAATGACCTGTTGATCGAACAGCGTGCTAACGATTTGGGTCTGCGTATCAGCGATGAGCAAATTCGTGCAACGATTTTGTCGATGCCTGAATTCCAGCGTGACGGTAAGTTTGATAACGAACAGTACAATGCATTGCTACGTCGTGCAGGCCTGACGCCTGACATGTTTGCAGAATCAATGCGTACAGACATGCTGCGTCAGCAGTTCCTGTCAGCGATTCAGGGTTCAGACTTTGCATTGGCAAACGAACTGACTGCATTGACGAAGCTTGAGCAGCAGCAACGTGAAATTCGTACGCTGTCTTTGGATCTCGCGACATTTACCCAAAATGCGCAAGTGACCGACGAAGAAGCGAAAGCGTTCTACGAAAAGAACCCGCAGCTTTACACGCGTCCTGAGCAGGTTGTTGTTTCTTACGTTGAATTGTCTGGCGACAAGTTGAAAGAGACCCTGTCTGTTTCTGATGCTGACGTGAAAGCGTACTACGACGAGAATCCAGCGAAGTTTGGCTCTGCCGAGCAGCGCCAGGTGAGCCACATTCTGGTTGAAGGCAAGAGCGACGAGTCTAAAGCGAAGGCAGAAGCGATTCTGGCGAAGCTGAATGACGGTGCGGATTTTGCTGCACTGGCGAAAACAGACTCTGACGACACGTTCAGCGGCAAAGAAGGCGGTAAGCTGGATTGGTTTGAGCGTGGCGTGATGGATCCTGCGTTTGAAGAGGCAGCATTTGCTTTGAACAAAGGCCAGATCTCTGGTGTCGTAGAATCTGATTTTGGTTACCACATCATCAAGCTTGATGATATTAAGCCATCAAAAGTGAAGCCATTTGCGGATGTACGTGACGACATCATTGCTGAACTGCGTGAGCAGCGTGCAGCAACGGCGTTTTACGACAAGCAGACCGAGCTAGCAGAGAAAGCGTTTGAAGTACCAGGCACGCTGCAAGATGCGGCAGAGGCGATTGGTGAAACAGTACATACCACTGACTTTATCTCTGAAGCGGATGCACCTGAACTACTTCGTACGCCTGCAGTGATGGATGCGCTTTCTAGCTCAATCGTGCGTGATGACGGCGAAAACTCAGATGTGATCGAAGTGGGTCCTGAGCATGTTGTTGTGGTACGTGTTGATGACAGCCGTCCTGAAGTGGTACTGCCATTTGATGAAGTGTCAGCGCAAGTTAAGCAACAGTTAGCAATGCAAAAAGGCGAAGCGGCAGCACAGGCGAAAGCGGATGAGATCATCGCTGAGCTACGCAAAGGCAACACGGACATCCTGACTGCAGAAGGTCTAAGCTTCTCTGCACCTGAAACCATTGCGCGTATTGGCTCTGATCGTATGATCGCACAAGAAGCCTTCAGCATGGCGAAACCAGACGCCGATAAAGCGGTGTACGGTGTAACACGTGATGCAGCAGGTAACGTGATGATCATTGCGCTGGATAAAGTGATTGATGCGAACGTGACAGACGTTGCACCAAACAGCCAGCTTGCGATGCAGCTAGCGCAGATGTATGCCCAGCAAGATGTGATGGCAACACTGCAAGTGCTACGTGACACCGCAGAAGTGTCATACCCAGCAGAAGAAGACGAAGCTGCAAATTAATTTGTAACTTATACGTTTATAGACGGGCCGCCTTGTGCGGCCCGTCTTTTTTTGTGCCTTTCATCCGTGCAAGCGCTTTACTCTCTGTGCTCATTCCTTCAGCGTATGGGTGATCTGTGCGGTTTTGCATAATGCACCCGTGCAGACCTTCGATTTGATTATAAGGACGAACAGATGAAAAATGTATTTGCTGCGATGGGATTAGCGTTACTGATGGGGATGGCGACGCCGGGTATGGCGGCGGAGAAAGCGGCAGAGCCCGTAACGGCAGCCGTCGAAAAAGCGGTAAAAGAAAGTACGAAAGTTGATAGCCATGAAGGCATCGTGATCACCGTGAACATCAATACCGCAAATGCAGAAGAACTGGACAAATTGCTGCTGGGTGTTGGGCCGGATAAGGCCGCCAAAATTATTGAGTATCGTCAGGCGAATGGCTTTTTTGATACACCAGAAGCACTGTCAAACGTCAAAGGGATCGGTGCGGCTACAGTGGAAAAGAACCGTGAGCGCATTCAGTTATAAACTGAGCACGCTGAGCGTTAATGAATACACGGAAAAGAGCGCATCACGCGCTCTTTTTGTCTTTTAGCGAGAGCGGATTTTGTGCCAGATCAGAGGAAGTATCGCTAACAGTACGCCGCCGATGAGTCCGGCAAGATGCGCTTCGGTTGCCACCCGCGCCTGAATCAAGTTCGCTGAAAGGGCTGATGCGCCAAAGATCTGCTCGTGTAAGACTTTCAGGATAATGCCAGCCAGCATGACGTAGCCCAATTTATCTTTGGCGGTGATATCTCGGCAGGCTCCCCATGCGAACAGTCCATGCAGCACGCCGGATAAGCCCGCATAATTGTGCATGGGTGAGCCCAGCAGGCAGATCCCGACAAATAACGATAAGCTGAGCAATACGGTTGTCAGGCGCATCGCCGTTAAATGGGCACGAAAGATAAAGGTAATGATTGCCAAGGCCACTGTGTTCATTATCATGTGGGGCCAATTGGTGTGGGTGAAGTTACCGGTGATCAGCCGCCACACCTCTCCATGCGCAATGGCATCCCGTTGCCAGAACAGCGCAGGCTCTATCGCAGGCAATTGTGCAAGGGCGATCAGAGCGACAATAAGAATGACAGAGAAACGAATAGACAAGGCCACCTCGATGAGTCGATATTGTGAACAGTGCGGAAAAGCCAAGCCAGCATGTATTTGTGGCTGGATCCAAGTGATTGATGCTAAAACCGAACTGTGGATTTTACAACACCCTTCAGAGGTTAAACGTGCCATCGGTACGGCCCGTATCCTGACCTTGTCGTTACCCAATGCCAAACTGTGGGTCGGAGAGGACTTCTCAGATCATGACGCCATCAATCAACTGCTAGCCGATCCACAGCGAGAAGCCTGGGTCATTTACCCGGGTGAAGACGCCACGCCCATCTCGCAGTTAGCGCAAGGGGTAGCGGCATCGAATACCACACCATCAACTGAAACAGGCGACGTGGGTAAAGCCAAAATCCGTACGCTGATCCTGCTTGATGGTACCTGGAAGAAAGCCTACAAAATGTGGCAACTCTCCGAGAACCTGCATGGGTTACCGACGGTCGCATTAGATAACGCCGATAACGGTAATTATCGCATCCGTAAGTCACCGAAGGCGCAAGGGGTCTCAACTGTTGAAGCCGGATACTTAGCCCTGATCGCCTTAGAAGGGCCGGAGAGCGAAACCCGCTTTGCTCCCCTTCTGGATGTGTTCAACAAGATGATTGAATACCAAATTCAGCAAATGCCGGCCGGGGTGTTTGAGAAGAATTATTTGTCGTAGGGGGAGTGCAGGGCAAAGATGGTCCTGTGGTCCTGTGGTCCTGTGGTCCTGTGGTCCTGTGGTCCTGTGGTCCTGTGGTCCGAATTCTATCCCCTTTAGCAAAAAGAGCAGGTACTTTCGCACTTGCTCTTTCCATAGAACCTTAGGGCCAAAGGGCCGCTCTTGCTTTTCCGCTCATCTAAAACTGCCCATCCAAACCAACACCTGTCGCGGCGGTTGGGTGGAACAGGGTGCTATACAAACGCTGGGCAAAGCCGTCGGTCATGCTGGAAATATAATCGGCAATCACGCGGTGGGCGTTGTCGCCCTGCTCGTGGGCAGTACGCCAGCGCTCGCGGGTGTGTTCGGGCAGCAGTCGCTCAGGATCAGCGGCAAAGGCTTCAAACAGTTCCATTACCAACTGCTGACCCTTGTATTCCAGTAATTGAATGGCGGGCTTTTGCACGACGTACAGGCTGACAAACTGCTTGAGCACGTTTAACACCTGCTCCATGGGTTCACTCAAAAACGCGTTCCACTGTAACAGTGGGCTGTCGAAGGCATCCACACCGTTTTGCAGTGTAGGGGCAATGTGAATCGACGTCAGCAAGGCGTTAACCATCGCGCCAATCGCATCTTTTCGTTCATGATGGGTGCCAAATAACTGATCACTGAGCAGCGAAATGCGCTCTTCAATCCACGGCTCACCACAATCAGCCAGTTTGCTGGCGACCGCTTCCTGCCATTGTTCGCGGGTGACAATCCCCATCACAATGGCATCTTCCAAATCATGCACGCCGTAAGCGATGTCATCGGCCAGTTCCATGATGGAGCAATCCAGCGATTTAAAGCGCGTTTTGAGATGCTCCGTCGCACAGTGACGTTCCGCCCGCATGGTGCTAAAGAGCGCACGGTCATGCTCACTCAGTGGCGCCAGTACCCAGTCAAAGGTATCGCTGTCATCGCTGTAAATGCCTTTGGCCGGATGCCAGTCTTTGGCTTTCAGGTGACGGAAGTTAGCCACATCCGAAGGTTGTTCGGTCGCTCGGGTGTCATTGATGAAGGCTGGGTATTTCAGTAGCCCCAGCAATGTGCGGCGTGACAAGTTCATGCCAAACTGCTCGGTGTATGGCTCAAGGTGGCTGACAATGCGGAATGTCTGGGCATTGCCTTCAAAGCCGCCGTGATGACGCATCATGTAATTCAAGGCCACTTCACCACCATGACCAAACGGCGGATGACCAATGTCGTGCGCCAAGCACAGGCTTTCCATCAGGCTGGTGGACGGCAGTAAATCACGAAAATCCGGTTGATTGATTTTCAGTTGGGCAACAATGCCGGTACCAATTTGTGAGGCTTCCAGCGAGTGGGTCAGGCGGGTGCGATAGAAGTCGTGGTGTCCGGCGCCGTGCACTTGTGTTTTTGCCTGAAGGCGACGAAACGCGGCAGAGTGCAGAATGCGGGCACGGTCGCGTTGAAAGGCAGAGCGGTGATCGTTACGCCGCTCTTTTTGTTCATTGCTTTTGCGGGCTTCCCATAGACTGTGGAAATCCGGCTCAAGAGTAAAAGAAGGCATTAGCTGATTTCATCCAAGGTCAGGTTGAAGCTGTCGACAAACGTAGCAAGGAAATATTCCATCTCCGGGGTTGAGCGTTCAGCCAGCGTGTTATCGAGGTTTTTCTTGGCAGAGGTAAATTCATGGTTGCCCACGCTCAACTCTTCGAGGCATTTCAGGTAGGCACACAGGCTGTCTGCCTGTTTGACGATGGCATAGTCGTCCGGATCAATGCAGTGGCTGTCGAGAAGGGGAGCGTAATCGTCACGGAATTCTTCCGGCAGCATCGACAGCAATTTTTGTTCAGCAGCCAGCTCAATCTTTTTGTATTCCTGCGCGATAGCCGGATTGTAATACTTGATAGGGGTGGGCATATCACCGGTCAGTACTTCGCTGCAGTCATGGAACATGCCCAGCAGGGCGATACGCTCGGGGTTGGTGTTGCCGCCAAACTTACGGTTTTTGATCAGGGCTAACGCATGGGCGACAAAGGCCACCTGCAAGCTGTGTTCAGAGATGTTTTCCGTTTCCACACAGCGCATTAACGGCCAGCGTTGGATCAGCTTCATGCGGGCGAGATGGGCGAAAAAATGGCTTTGTTTCATTAGGTTGCTCTCAAAAAAGGTCGAGATACTTCAAGGCAGAAGCAATGTTATAAAGGTAACAGACTTTTGCCGTGACCGAGTACCTCTATTTTTTCCGCATCGCGGGGGGAATAAACACGTACAAAAAAGCCCCAGTCATAAGACTGAGGCTGTGTGTTTGCTTGCGGTGATTACTGACGGTAAGAGTGCAGGAAGCGCTCTAGTCGGCCCATGGCCAATTCTAAATCGTCGACACGCGGCAGGGTCACAATACGGAAGTGATCCGGCTCTTTCCAGTTAAAGCCCGTTCCGTGCACGATCAGCACTTTCTCTTGCTGCAGGAAGTCCAGTGCCATACGCTGATCATCAACGATGTTGAACTTCTTCTGATCCAGTTTCGGGAACAGGTACAGCGCGCCTTTCGGTTTCACACAGGACACACCCGGGATCGACGTCAGCAAGTCGTACGCTTTATCACGTTGCTCCAGCAAACGGCCGCCCGGCAGGATCAGTTCGTTAATGCTCTGGTAGCCGCCCAATGCGGTTTGGATGGCGTGCTGCATCGGTACGTTAGCACACAGACGCATAGACGACAGCATCTCCAAGCCTTCGATGTAGCCTTTGGCCGGCAGTTTCGGGCCAGACAGCATCATCCAACCCGCACGGAAACCACACACGCGGTACGACTTGGACAGACCGTTGAAGGTAATACAGAATACATCCGGTGCCAGTGGGGCGATGGATGTGTGCTGTGCGCCTTCATACAAAATTTTGTCGTAGATCTCATCAGCAAAGATGATCAGCTTGTGCTGACGGGCTATTTCTACCACTTCTAACAAGAAGTCACGGCTATATACCGCACCGGTCGGGTTGTTCGGGTTGATCAGTACAATACCACGAGTGTTCGGGGTGATTTTGCTGCGAATATCATCCAGATCCGGATACCAGTCAGACTGCTCATCACAGGTGTAATGCACGGCGTTACCGCCAGACAGAGATACCGCTGCCGTCCACAGTGGGTAATCCGGAGACGGCACCAAAATTTCATCGTTGTTGTCGAGCAAAGCCTGCATCGCCATCACGATCAATTCAGAGACCCCGTTACCGATGTACACATCTTCCACATCGATATCCAGCATGCCGCGTTTCTGGTAATGCTGCACAACCGCTTTACGGGCAGAGTAGATACCTTTGGAGTCACAGTAACCCTGTGAGGTCGGCAGGTTGCGGATCACGTCAACCAGGATTTCATCAGGGGCATCGAAGCCAAACGGAGCCGGGTTGCCAATGTTAAGTTTGAGGATTTTCTGTCCTTCTTCTTCCATGCGTTTGGCATGTTTCAGAACGGGACCTCGAATGTCGTAGCAGACATTATTGAGTTTTGATGACATCCCGATGTTGTGCATTTCCTGTAATCCTGATCTGTTTCAAGTGTATGACCTCAAATTACACTATAAAACCGTGAAAAATAAACACCCAACAGGAAAAAATAGTGAAAAATAGTTATTTGTATAATTAAATTCTAGATTGGCAGGTTGATTTCGCTACTGACAGGAAAAAATGAGGGGGGTTTCCCTCTTAACCCAGAATAAAATATTACAATGAAAGGAATTGCTGCGAATTTCAGCGTTCTTTCTTGCGGCCTAAGCAGCGGTTTGACGCAGGGGATATACTGAGGGATTTAGCGGGATGCGAAGTAAGGCGTTGGACAAAAAGCAGTAAAATATACGTTTGAAGCATTTGGACATCGTCGTGACAGATAATCACACGATTGTGATGAGATATGAAGATTCGTGTTGAGTCATTACTTTATTAGTCAGAATACGAGTTCTGGGGTAGAATACCCCATTCATTATGGGGTGGGTGACGGAATCGCCTGTACCACGCCATAAGGGTAGAAATATGCTAAATGATTAGCACTGTTACAATCAGCCAGGGACGAGCCTTTGAAAGTGCTTAAGAGCTGAGTGAGGTTACCTTGACCGCGTTACAAAAAGCCGTTGAGTTCTTAATTAATAAAATTCAACAATCTGCAGCTACAACTCAACGATTAACGGTAAAGCTGGAACTGCCGGCGAACACCGACCTGATAGACTGGATGGAATCTCAACCCTTGTTTCCAAAGTTCTACTGGCAATCACGCGATAGCCGGGAAGAAGTGGTTGCACTTGGTCAAATCCGAACCTTTACTGATCCGAAAGCGGCTGAACAGGTACTTGACACTGAACAACGTATCTGGGGCGGGCGCTCCTTTGACGGTCGTACACACCGAAATCAGCGTTGTTTATCCTCTTTCTTTTTTCTGCCGGTATTAGAAGTCAGCCGTGTTGACGGTGACTGGCAACTGGCGGTGAACCTGTCTGACGAACACCGTCAAAAAGTGCTGGATGGACTGGCACAGATCTCCGCTGACAGCGCGGAAGTACCCGCGATCACCAGTAAAATTCTGGGACGCCGTTACTCACCGGATTTTTCAGGCTGGTCACAGATGATCAGCAACGCGCTGGATGCCATTTCCAACAAAGTGTTTGAGAAAGTGGTGCTTGCGCGTAAAACCACCCTGACATTGGATGCCCCTGTGTCACCGGCGCAATTGCTAAAAGCCAGCCGCAGCCGTAATCACCACAGCTTTCATTTCATGATGGCCATGGATGCCAAACATTGTTTTGTCGGGTCGACGCCTGAGCGTTTGTTCTTGCGCCAAGAGCGCGATTTACACACCGAAGCGGTGGCCGGTACCACAGGCCGTGGGGCAAACGCAGAAGAAGATGCGAATCTGGCACAATGGCTGCTGGATGATAGCAAAAACCGTTACGAAAACCGCCTGGTGGTGGATGACATTGTCAGCCGCTTGGTCCCGCGTTGCAGCAGCATGAATGTGGCGCAGACGCCGGAGCTGATCCAACTGCGCAAAGTGCAGCACCTGAAACGCGGGATTGATGCCCAACTGAATGATCAGGTTTACAGTGCCGAGCTGTTGGAAAGCCTGCAACCGACTGCTGCCATTGCCGGATTACCCCGTGATGAGGCACTCGCGTTCATCAGCGAAAATGAACCGTTTGCCCGAGGCTGGTACAGTGGTGCGGTGGGCTTTTTGAGCGGTAACCGCAGTGAATTCTGCGTGGCGATCCGCAGTGCCTTGATCATGGACGGTGAAGTCCACCTGTTTGCGGGAGCGGGCATTGTGCCGGGCTCAACGGCAGACAGTGAATGGAAAGAGCTGGATCGTAAAACCTCAACCTTGTGCAGCCTGCTGGCCAGCGAAGAAGGCGAGTGGGAGCGTAAAACCGCATGAATGCTGTGATGTCATCATCCAAACTGTATCGTGCCGCCCTGAACCAATTGTGGGCGGGTCTGATGCTCGAAGAGCTGACCCGTTTGGGTGTCAAACACATTTGTATTGCGCCGGGTTCGCGCTCGACACCATTAACCTTGGCTGCCGATCGTAATGACAAGCTGACCATCCATACCCATTTTGATGAACGGGGTCTGGGCTTTATGGCGCTGGGCTTAGCGAAAGCGACCGATGAGCCGGTTGCGGTGGTGGTGACCTCAGGTACAGCGGTGGCGAACTTGTTGCCGGCGGTGGCAGAAAGTGGCTTAACCGGCGAAAAGCTGGTGCTGCTGACCTCTGACCGTCCGGATGAATTGATCCAGTGCGGAGCCAATCAGGCCATTCGTCAGCACGGTATTTTCTCTGATCACGTTACGGCGTTTCAGGCTATCCCTTCACCGACATTAGATATTGCCCCAACCTGGTTGGTGTCTACTGTCGATAAAGTCATGTATCAGCAGCACCAGCAGGGTGGCGCGGTACATTTTAACTGTCACTACCCTGAGCCATTGTATGGCGATGCGGCCGACTTTTCTGAGTACCTTGCACCGCTTGCCCATTGGCAGACGCAGTCACAGCCGTACACCGTCTATCACGATGCGCGTATGAGTGAGAGCGTTGCGACACCGGCACAATGGCCGGATGTACTGCATGAAAAAGGTGTGATCATCGCCGGTCGATTAGCACCGGATGCCTTTGCCGATGTACAAGCCTTGGCGGCGCATTTGGGCTGGCCATTGCTGGCAGATCCGCAAGCCGGTGGCAGCAGTGAATGGGCCGGGTTTGATGTGTGGCTGCAAAATGAAGATTGCCGTGCCCAATTGGCACAGGCCAATGTGGTGCTGCAGTTCGGTGGTCGTTTAGTCTCAAAACGTTTAGGCCAATACGTTGATCGTGGTGATTGGCAGCACTACTGGCTGGTGGACCCATTAGCGGTGCCGCTGGACCCAAGTTTGCGCTGTACCCTGCGTTTGCAGGCACCGGTCAATACCTTTGCCCATGCCCTGAAAAAAGTGGCACTGGAAGAAACTGTGACACCAGCCGCTTTTGGTTGGGCTGATGCCTTAAAAGGTGCGTCACAGCGTTATTTGTCAGCGGTGAAAACCCAATATACGGCGCTGAGCGAGTTAAGCTTGGCGGCGAACATGATGGATTGGGTACCCGAAGAGACCGCATTGTTCTTGGGGAACAGCCTGATTGTCCGTTTGCTGGACATGTGTGGCACTTTGCCGCACACCGCGACGTTTGCCAACCGTGGCGCGTCAGGTATTGATGGGCTGATTGCGACAGCGGCAGGGGTACAACAAGGCCGCAAGCAACCGCTACTGTGTGTGCTGGGCGATACTTCACTGTTATACGATTTAAACTCGCTGGCGCTGTTGCGTGCGAGCAAACAACCGGTCGTGGTGTTGGTGACCAACAATGACGGCGGCGCGATTTTCGATTTGCTGCCGGTACCCGATGGACAGAAAGACGCCTTGTACCGCATGCCCCATGGCTTAGATTTTGTGCATGCAGCAGCCATGTTTGGGTTGCGTTATGTCCGTCCAACCACTCTGGCAGAGGCCGAAATGGCTTGCCGTGAAGGGTTTGCATCGACGGGGCCGACCTTGATTGAGATTCAAACACCGGCGGGTGAGAGCGGGGAACACCTGAAAGCCTTATTCGCCGAGGTGCGCAATGCGGCTTTACTCTGAGACCTACGGCGATCGCCAGACGAGTGCTGATAAGCCAACCTTGGTGTTTCTGCATGGCCTGTTAGGTTCGGGTCGAGACTGGCGCTTGGTGATTGACCAACTGGCATCGCAGTATTTTTGCCTTGCGGTGGATCTGCCCGGCCACGGTCAAAGTGCTCATGCTCTAGTAGGCCAGGCTCAGGCAGGCCAGGCTCAGGCAGGCCAGATTCAGGCGGGCCAGATTCAGCAGGGTCAGGCTCAAGCGCTGACGGCATCTGGCCTGACGAACGTGGATAACGGCGATAGTGCGGCGAATGTGAATGCCGATGGCTTTGCACACACGGCTCACTTGATCATGGCAACGCTGCAGGCAAGAAACCTCCGCGATGTTGTGCTGGTAGGCTACTCGTTGGGCGCGCGCGTGGCGATGTCCCTCGCGTGTCAGCTCGCTCAGCGAGAAGCAGAACCGTCTCTGGATCAAGAGCGTGATTCGTCATCCCCGTGTTTGGTCGGAATGGTGCTTGAAGGCGGCCACTTTGGTCTGCCGGACGATGAACGTGCAGCGCGTTATGCCAATGATTGTCGCTGGGCCAACCGCTTTGTCCAGGAGCCGATGGCGCTTGTCTTGTCTGACTGGTATCAGCAACCCGTTTTTGCGTCTTTGACCGCTGAACAACGTCAACGGCTAGTGCAAAAACGCAGTGATAACCAAGGCTCGGCGGTAGCACACATGCTATTGGCCACCTCCTTGGCCAAACAACCTTTCTTACTGCCTCAACTGACGGAATGTCCCCATTCTGTGCATTATCTTTGCGGTGAGAAAGACACAAAATTTACGGCACTGGCCGCCCGTTCCGGGTTGGCGGTGACAGTGATTGCTGATGCGGGCCATAACGTGCACGTCGAGCAGCCACTGGCCTTTGCCCGCGCCGTACAGGATTATCTCGAGCACATATTGTGACTCAACGTTTAAGCAAGGTGGATTGTTAACATGCGTAGTGCAAAACTGTACCAATATCAGCTTCCAATGGATTCTGGGGTGATCTTGCGTGATCAGCGACTGGTCAACCGAGACGGCTGGATTGTGGAACTGCACAATGGAGCACGCGTGGCGTATGGCGAAGTGGCGCCGTTGCCGGAATTTAGTCAGGAAAACGCAGCCGAAGCCGGCGAGCAGGCACAGCAGTTGCTGGCGCAGTGGGTCGAGCATGGTCATGTGGATCTGACAGGCGCGATGCCATCTGTCGCTTTTGGCCTGAGTATGGCAATGCTGGAACTGGAAGGCGGCCTACCAGAAGCGGGTAACTACCAAGTAGCGCCACTGTGTTCGGGCGATCCGGATGATTTGGTGGTGGCACTGAACGAGATGCCGGGCGAAAAAGTCGCCAAAATCAAAGTCGGCATGTATGAAGCGGTGCGTGATGGCATGGTGGCGGACATGTTCATTGAATCCATTCCTGATCTGCGTTTGCGTCTGGATGCGAACCGTCGTTGGACGCCACTGAAAGCTCAGCAGTTTGCCAAATATGTGAAGCCACAGCACCGCAGCGGCATCGCGTTTTTGGAAGAGCCGTGTCAGACACCTGCCGACAGCCTGGCCTTTGCCGCTGAAACCGGTATCAACATCGCGTGGGATGAAACCGTGCGTGATGAAGGCTTTGAAGTCAAAGCCGAGCCGGGTGTGGTGGCGATTGTGATCAAGCCAACCCTGATTGGTACGGTGGAACGTTGTGTGGAACTGGTTGAGCAAGCCCATGCGGCGGGCTTAACGGCGGTGATCAGCTCCAGCATGGAATCAAGCTTGGGCTTGAATCAGTTAGCGCGTTTTGCCGCATGGCAAACACCGAACGTGATCCCGGGGCTGGATACCATGCAATTGTTCAAGATGCAGCTGGGTACCCCATGGCCGGGTTGTGATTTGCCGGTGACAAGCTTGGATGCACTGACTGTCGTGTGGCAACAGTAAATTATGGCGGAAGTAATGTCTGTGCCTTTTACAACGTGGCCATGGCAGCATTGGGCCGCAGAGCGCCCGGATGCGGTGGCGATCCGTTTGCCGGATCAGTCCATCACGTGGGCAACGTTGTCTTCACAGATTGAGATTTACGCTCAAGGCTTGTTGGAGCAGGGGATCAAGCGTGATCAGCTGGTTGCGGCGATTGCCCCGAACGGGTTGCCGTTGCTGGGGTTATTGCTGGCGACGATGCGCGTGGGAGCCCGTTTTGTCGCACTTAACCCACGCGCCAGTGCACCGGAATTGCAGGCGCAATTAGCCCAATTGGACTGTGATGCGATCTGGTACCCGGAAGGGAGCGATCCGCTGTCAGCTGAAACGTTGGCGGAGCCCGTGTCATCGATGCTGCGCTTGCATCTGCAACCGGCGGAGCAGCCACGTTTGGTGCCAGTGACCTGGCAGCCGTCGCGCGCGGTGACGTTAACCCTGACTTCTGGTTCAACGGGCACACCCAAAGCGGTGGTGCATTCTGGTTTGACTCATTTAGCCAGTGCCGCCGGCTTATTGGCTTGGTTGCCGTTTGAGCAGGAAGACAGCTGGTTATTGTCATTGCCGCTGTTCCATATTTCCGGCATGGCGATTGTGTGGCGTTGGTTATACCGTGGCGCAGAGATCGTGGTGTGCGCGCCGGATCAGATGGAAACCTTGCTGATGCAAGTGACCCATGCCTCCTTGGTGCCAACGCAGTTACAGCGTGTACTGGACAGTGATGCCGTCGCCTCGCTGGATCTGAAGCAGGTGTTGCTGGGGGGTGCGATGATCCCAGTCAGCTTGACCGATGCTGCCCGTGAGCGGGGTATCGAGTGCTGGTGTGGTTACGGCATGACAGAAATGGCTTCTACCGTGACAGCCAAACGCGCCAATGCCAGTGCAGGTGTCGGCGCCGTATTGCCTCACCGTGAAGTGATGCTGCAAGACGGGGAAGTGTGGGTAAAAGGTGAGACCTTGTGCCTGGGCTATTACCGCAACAAAACCGTCTTTCCGGTCAGTGAGCAAGCATGGTTTGCTACCAAGGACTTAGGACACTGGCAGGACGAAGAGCTGCATATTACCGGTCGTGCCGATAACATGTTCATTTCGGGTGGCGAGAATGTGCAGCCGGAAGACATTGAGCGCGTGTTGTTGGCCCATCCGCAGATCAGTCAGGCGTTTGTGTTACCGATTGATGATGCCGAATTTGGCCAGCGTCCGGTCGCGATTGTGTCAGTGTCAGCAGAAAGCACGCCTTACCGCGAACAACTGGTGGCTTACATGCAAACGCAAGTGGCCGCTTACCGACGACCGGTGGCGTATTACCTGTTACCGCAAGATGTGGCGGGGGGGATTAAAGTTTCCCGTGCTCAACTTGCCCAGTGGCTGGCTCAAGATCGGTTAGTGACCTTAGCCTAACCGCATGCGTGTATAACGATAGAGTCAATGTATAAAAACGCCCCAATGGCTTATGTAAGCTATTGGGGCGTTTTTTATGGGATGCGGAGCATCGAGAGCCGTTGATGTGTTAGCGTTGTTCCCCGCGCAATGTCTCTACTTTTTCTCTCAGTATGACGCTGTTGGCGGTGTCTGGTGTTATCGGCGCATCGGCAATGATGTTGACCTTAGACCAGAAGCGCTTCGGCCATTTGAACAGCGCTTTGCCGCCATGGTGGCTGAAGTAGCTGCCCCACAGGCCTTGCAGCGCCATCGGGATCACCGGTACCGGTGAGCGACGCAGAATTAAATCAATCCCGCGCATGAAAGGCCCGATCTCTCCGTCTTTGGTCAGTTGACCTTCCGGGAACACACAAACCACATCCCCTTGCTCTAAGTACTTACTCACATCGACAAAGGCTTTAAGCACGGATTTCTTATCCGTAGCCTGAATCGGGATCACCTTGCAGGCGCGGCAGAAACTGTTGATAAGCGGCAGTTTGTAAATGTCGCCATCCATCAAAAAACGGATCGGACGCGGGCAAGCCCCCGCTAACAGTAAGGCATCCATATAGCTGACATGGTTACAAACAATCAATGCCCCGCCTTTGGCTGGGATATGTTCGAGTCCCTGATGTTTGACGCGGTACAGTGTGTGGCTGACCAGCCAGACCAGAAAACGCCAGAAGAAATCCGGTACCTGAATGTAGATATAGACCACGACTAACAGGTTCAGAATCGCCAGGATCAGGAAGAATGCCGGGATCGACAAGCCCAGCACCGAGAGCACAATAATCGCGCTGACCGCACTGCCCACCATAAAAATGGCATTCCAGATGTTGTTGGCCGCAATCACCTGCGCACGTTCGTTTTCAGGAGCGCGCTGCTGCATCAGTGCATACAAAGGCACGATGAATATACCGCCAGAGACACCCAATAAGGTCAGGCTAAAGAACACGGGCCACAACGTATGGTTGGTGACAAAGGTGACAATGCTTTGTGTGTCTGGGGCAACAGAGGGTGTGCTGAACATCAGGCCGGCACTGAACAGGGTGATCCCCAAACTGCCCAGCGGCACGATCCCTGGCTCTATACGGTGATTAGAGAGGCGATCACACAAGAGCGAGCCAATGGCAATCCCGATAGAGAACAAGGTCAACAGGAAAGAGACCGCAGCGGCGTTGCCACCCAGATAGAGCTTGGCAAAGTTTGGCAGTTGGGTCAGGAAACAGGCGCCCAAGAACCAGAACCAGCTGATCCCCATCACGCACTGAAAAATGGTTTTGTCTTTTTTCGCAATCGCCAGCGTGTGGCGGGTTTGGCGTACCGGTTGCCACTTAAAATCCAGATGAGGATCAGAAGCTTTGGCTTCAGGAATGTAGCGCGAACATAAGTAACCGATAACGGCAAAACAGACCACGCTGGTGGCCGCAATGGTGGTGGCATTCGCTTGATTGGCAATCACGCCAGCCAGCAGGGTACCGATCAATATCGCCAGAAAGGTGCCGGTTTCAACCAGTGCGTTACCGGAAACCAGCTCTTCTTTTTTCAGGTGTTGCGGCAACAGGGCGTATTTGGCCGGGCCGAAAAAGGCCGACTGCGTCCCCATCAAAAACAGCAGTACCAGCAAGACGAGATAGTTCTCGTAAATAAAGGCGATGGCTGCCAGTGACATAATGACAATTTCCGCCAGTTTGACCTTGCGCATAATGCGGGCTTTATCGTACTTGTCAGACAGTACACCTGCGGTGGCGGAAAACAGGAAAAACGGCAGAATGAAAAGCCCGGCGGCCAGATTAATGATCAGATCGCTGTCAAACGGCAGTGTGTTGGGCGCGGCAAAGGCAATGAAGATCAACAACACGTTTTTGTAGACGTTGTCATTGAAAGCGCCGAAGGCTTGGGTCAGAAAGTAGGGTAAAAACCGGCGTGTCTTGAGGAGGTGTGATTGAGACTGCCCTGACATGTGAGTTCCCTGTATGTGTTATCCCCGTTCATGCCTGAAAAGGGAAGGTGAAACGCGGTATCACAATGGCGGTGCCCGATTGTGATTAAGGTGCCTCTGCCATGACAAAGCAGAGGCACAGCATAGCGGCGGTTATATTAGGCCTTCCATGCATTCAAATAGGTGTTAAGCAGGTTGTCGATCAATGCTTTACCGTTAACCGGCGTAGCGGTAAACAGTTTGTCATCGACAGTCAGCAAAGTAATACCGTGTACACCTGCCCACAATACGCGGCTGGCTTCCAGCACTTCGGCTTCGCTTTGTTGCGGATTGATCTGTGCAATCAAGGTTTCCAGCATACCGGTCATGCCGTTGATACGCTCAGTTTGCCATTCCGGCAATTCTTCTCCGTTCATGGTGTGTTGGAAAATCAGCTGCCAGCGGTAAGGGTTTTCCATCGCAAATGTTAAGTAGCAGTAGGCCAGCTTGCGAAGGGCATCTTCTGGAGAGGAGGCATCGGCCATTTCAATTTCGGCCTGAGCAAAAAGTTCGTCCAGTGTTTGGGCGACAGCGTGCAAGAGTAAGAGGTTGTAGTTGCCGAATACGTTGACGAGGGTACTTGGCACATAGCCAATCATCGCTGCGACTTTGCGCAGGCTCAGTGCATGATGAGGGTGATCTGCGAGAAAGTTTTTGACTTGCTCCAGTGTCATACTTACCAACTCTTCACGAGTATGGTCATTGCGTCTTGCCATTAATGGTTACTCTTGATCGAATATTTTTGTTGTTGTTTGCGTTTACGTGCTGCGATGTGAAGGCAGCTCTTCCTTTTACCTTAAAGGCACAGTTTTGGCTATCACTTTGTATCGTAAACGTAAATATTATAGAACAATGTTCAATATTTTAGTTGGGTTCGTGAGAGGGTCAACCGGAAGGGAGGGGGAAGACAGGCGTTTTTTCCCGCTGATTTGTTGATGTGTGATCCGTATCATCTCTGTGTGGTGACACACAGGCATATTACGTCAGACAGTGTCTGATAGCGCAGACACTGTCTGATGCATCGTGACCATTAGCGTTGTTGTGCTTCGCGGTTACGCATCGAAATTTGATCGTTTAGGGTCCAGAAATCATACAGTACCCCAATCAGGCAGAAGCCGAAGGTACACAGATACAAAATCCCGGTTATCCACTTGCCCATGTACATACGGTGCAGGCCAAATACGCCAAGGAAAGTCAGTAGTAACCAGCCCACCGTATAATCCGTCTCGCCGGCAGTAAAACGCAAATCGGCTTCGCGATCCATCGACGGGATCAAAAATAAGTCAATCAGCCAGCCAATACCCAGCAGGCCCAGCGTGAAAAACCAGATGGTGCCCGTCACAGGTTTACCGTAGTAGAAACGGTGCGCTCCCGTAAAACCGAAAATCCATAATAAATAGCCAATCAATTTGCTGTGTGTATCTTGCATGTCACTGTTACCTATTTAACGCGTGTGCGTTATTGGGAATGTGTCCCTAGTATAGGCCGCAACCTTATGAGGGGGAAAAGGTTCTCGTTGTTTTACCGTCGAGTTTGATGGGAAACGTATAAAAAACACACAGCGTTATCATAATTATGAATAGTAACAATTTGCTTAATGCCGTTTAGTTGACATTCAGCAGCAGACCGCTACGATGCAAACTCTACTATGAGGCAAAGGTATTCCTTGAAATGAAACGCATCTTCACAATATTTGCCCTGATTTTGACGGTGTCCTTCGTGTCACCGCATGCTGAGGCAAAGAAATTTGGTGGCGGCAAATCATTCGGTAAAAGCTTTAAAACAGCGCCGGTGAAAAAGCAGCAACCACAGCAAACGGACACGCTGAAGCAGCAGCAACAGCCAGGTGCTAAACAAGCGGGCTCAAGCAAGAAAGGCCTGATGGGCGGCTTGCTAGGCGGCCTGTTAGCAGGTGGTTTGCTAGCGGCTTTCTTTGGCGGTGCGTTTGATGGTATCCAGTTCATGGATATTCTGATCATTGGCTTGATTGCCTTTGTGATCTTCAAACTGTTCAAAGCGATGCGCGGCACGAAGTCGACCCCGATGGGTCACCGTGAAGCGTATGCGGGGAACTCCCCACAGCAGCAGGCACAGCGCAACCAAGCGCAATTCCGTCAGCAGGCGAACGCTGAGACATACGTATCCACAGACAGCGAGGTGCCGTTTAACCTGCCTCCTGGTTTTAACATGAATGCTTTCCTGAACGGTTCGCGTGAGCATTACCGTATTATCCAGGGCGCATGGAACCACAATGAGTTGGGTAAAATCCGTGAATACGTGAGCCCAGCGTTGTTCGAAGATTTGGCTGCTGAGCGTAGCAAGCTAGATGGCGAGCAGCACACTGAAGTGATGTATGTAGACGCTGAACTGGTACGTGCTGATTACGATGCTAATACAGCACAGCTAAGCATCAAGTTCTCTGGTCGTTACAAAGATCAGGCAGAAGGTGTGGAAGAAGACATTACCGATGTGTGGCACCTAGAGCGCGATCTTCGCACGCCAAATGCACCATGGTTGATTGTTGGTATTCAAGCTTAATTCTTGACCAATCAATACATTACCGTTGAAAGCCGCTCCAAGGAGCGGCTTTTTTGTATCAAAACTTTGAAGCAGATCGCCTGCGGTATTAACAGGACATGATCTCGTCACCTATTTTTCTTACGCAGAGCCGCTAGTATTAAGACTATGTTCGATAAGTAAGAGAGTAACCCATGCCCTATAATGCAGATTTGGTTCACGAGATGAACCTATTGATTAAGTTCCCAATGCACAGTGACATGGAAGGGATCAAAGTACACAGCGATGCCACACCAGAAATGGTGTCAGCCGCAAAGCGTCTATACGCGAAAGGGTTGGTTACACAGGAAGACGGGGGCTATCTGACCTTCTCCGGCCATCAGGCTGTTGAGCATGCCAAGTCCGTACTACGGATTCTCACCGGCAAGATCAATGTATAAGCAGTAACGGGCACGTAGAAAAACGTGCCGTTATTTATGCACCGCAAGATGAAAGCATGACGTCAGGTCATGCTTTCTAGTTCAGTGATGTTATCCAGCGCTTGCTGTGATGTTTGACCACACAATGACGGACACGCCTTAAATTGACTACATACAGCAGGGCGTTCAGGTTTACCAAAAATTTTACACAGATTCTGCTCATTGAGCTGAACGCAGCGCACACCTGCGGGCTTCCCCTTTGGCATTCCCGGGATCGCCGAAGAGATACTCGGGGCAATACAGCACGCGCCACACCCTAAACGACATTCCATAACTCACCTACACTTCTTTATAACGGCTGCGAAACTTATCACCGTCGCTTATCGGGATCAAAAAGAATTGCCGTTTTTCGCCGAATATCGCTGCTAAATCGTAATGACTCTTATTCCATGGCGATATTGGGTGGGATTTGTCCGTGAGGGGCGGAAGTGCTTGCACTTTGCAGATGGGGCGGCTATAAAACCGCCTTCGAGGTAAGACTGCCCTGCAACCTTGGGGGGCGGCGAAGTAACAGAAGGCAGCGTGATGACACACTATTGGCAAGAAAAAGATTTGAAAGCAATGACCGATCAAGAGTGGGAAGCCCTGTGTGACGGTTGCGGTAAATGCTGCCTGCATAAGTTGATCGATGACGATACCGACGAGATCTACTACACCAATGTGGCGTGTAGCCTGCTGGATAACAAAACCTGTTCATGCCGCGACTACCCAAACCGTTTTGAATCCGGTGAAGAGTGTCTGAAGCTGACACGTGAGCGCATCGACGAGTTCGTATGGCTGCCGGAAACGTGCGCATACCGTTTGCTGGCAGAAGGCAAACCACTACCAGAATGGCACCCACTGCTGACCGGCTCAAAAGAGGCAATGCATGCAGCGGATGAATCAGTACGTGACAAAGTCGTATACGAAATCGACGTGATCGACTGGGAAGACCACATTTTGAATCACCCGAATCGTTAATTTCGGTTAACTGATTGATTAAAATGACAGATATAAAAAAACGGAGACCGCAGGGTCTCCGTTTTTGTTTGTGTCTTTTGTGCTTACGCCACTGAATCTTGCTGTGCTTGCTGCAAAATCGCCACGATAGGGGCGGCTTTGTTGTGGGCGCGGATATCGGAAAACAGCGCTTGAGCCTGTGGGTATTCATGGCGCAGGTACGCGAACCACTGCTTGATGCGGTTCGGGTAGTACAGGCCTTTATCCCCTTTGATTTCGTAGGTGGAGTACTTCAATAGCAGCTCCAGCACGTGCTCCCAGTCCATGTGGGCGTGGTTGTGTTTCACCACATTGCCCAGGTTAGGCAGGTTGATGGCACCACGACACACCATCAGCGCGTCAGAGCCCGTGACTTCCATACAGCGCTGACCGTCTTCGTAAGTCCAAATTTCCCCATTGGCGATAATCGGCTGGCTGATCTTGGTTTTTAGCTGGCGAATGTAATCCCACTTAATGGCATCGGCTTTGTAGCCGTCGGTTTTGGTACGGGCATGCACCACGATTTCATCAGCACCGGCTTGGGCTACCGCATCGGCAATTTCAAAACAGTGCTCAGGATCGTCCCAACCCAAACGGACTTTCGCCGTTACAGGTAAGCGAGGATCGGTGGCTTCACGCACGGCTTTGACGATATCGTACATCAGGGCAGGGTCTTGCAGCAGTACCGCACCACCACGGCTCTTATTGACCGATTTAGCTGGGCAACCAAAGTTGATATCGATACCCGGTGAGCCCAGTTGTACCGCGCGGTGGGCATTTTCTGCCAGCCAGTGAGGGTCTTGTCCCAATAGCTGTACACGCACAGGGGTGCCAGACAGGGTTTTGCCCCCTTGGCGCAGCTCAGGGCACAGGCGGTAGAACACACTATTTGGCAGTAGCTGATCAACGACACGGACAAATTCTGTCACACACAAATCGTAGTCATTGATTTCAGTTAGCATTTCCCGCATCAGGTGATCCACGACACCTTCCATTGGGCCTAAAATTACTCGCATGGGTTCTCTCTTGTCGCCGCTGGCGGTACGTCTGCCGGGGGCCAAATAGTGATAGATAGGGTGCGAGATTTTAGAGGGTAACGGCGGGCTTGTCTAATAACATCCGCCCTGACAGGGTCAGTACGGCGGGCAGTTCGCGACGGGTCGCAGCCAGTGCCAGTTCTATCATACGTTTGGCGACTTGCTCTGCCGGGATCGGATCCAGATTGGACAAGGGGCCGACCGCCAGTGGGTGCAGGGCATCGAAAATACTTTGTACCAGCAGTTCATCTTTACGCGGGGAGCCGCGCTCGCCACGCAGCGGACCGGGGCGGACGAAAATACAGTGCTCAAAGCCCATATTGATCAGCGCATGTTCCATTTTGCCTTTGCAGCGCAGGTAATGAGACGGAGAGCGGCGACTGGCAAACAAACTGGAAATCACCACAATGTGCTTCACACCCTGCGCTTTCATTTGCACGGCAACGTGTTTGACCAAGTGATAATCCACCGCTTCTAGAGCCTGACGGCTGCCCGCTTGTTTTTTGGTGGTACCTAAACAGATAAAACCAAAATCCGGAGCGGGCAGGGTGCTGTCCCATTGCTCGATGTCGAGTGTCGGGTGGACAATTTGGTGCAGCTTACTGCTCAGGTGAGGCAGTTCGCGTCGACCGAGGGCATAGACGTGTTGGATGTCAGAACGCTTAAGCAAAAGATGGATGAGCTCATCGCCGACGAGTCCACTGGCACCGGCAATGATGGCATTGTGCAAAGTCATGCTGTTCTCGGGAGTTGAATGGGCCTAAAACAGAGTCTTTTTTGCCACTCTTTGATAAACACATCAACCGTTTTATCACTTGAACGGCATTTCTCTGCGCTAGCGCAATAACTTAGCACAACAAAGGGATGGCATATCATGCTGTGCATGGTCACCATCACCCTATCAACTTCCTTCTTCGAGGTCCCCATTTGTGGGTGCTTGGGTATATAATCGCGGTAATGATCGAACAGACGAGATAAAACATGACACAACTAATGACACTGCCTGACGCATGGGAAGGTATGCCTGCGACCTTTATCGAAGGGGCGCTGTTGGCGGCCAATGCCAATCCAAAGCCATTAGTGCCTGAAGCGTGGTTGCCGACGCTGGTAACGGGTGGTGTGGAAGAAGATGCCGCAGTGACCATCAGCCAAGCGGATCAAACCACCATTTTGAACCACTTTGAGATGCAGTACCGTTTGATCAAAGCCGGTGAATACGTCTTGCCTGCAGAGATTCGTTGGGATGAAGCACAAGGTCTGACCCCTGCGATGAGTGAGTTTGCAGCAGGCTTCCTGACGGTATGGCCATTGATTGAGCCGGCATGGGGTGAGCAGGCGATGTCTGACGGCACCATGCGTATGCTCTCTGCTTTCATTACCACTTTGATGCTGATGGTCGACGAAGAAAATACGCTGGCACAGATGGAAGAAGCGGGCGTGACTGGTATGCCAGCCCCTGCTGTGCTGTATGCCCAATTACCGTTGATGCTGAGCGAAGTGGTGATGGCGGCCGATGAGTGCCAGCAAGGTGCTGCGGCACAAGCGGTGAACCCGTATAAAGAAACCGGCCGTAACGATGAATGCGTCTGTGGCAGCGGTAAAAAGTTCAAGCAGTGCTGTGGTCAATAAGCCGGTATCTGACACCATGACAGACAAGCAAACCCTGCTGGTGGTGGCGGGTGTGATCGTCAAAGACGGTCAGTACTTACTGATGCAGCGTTTTGATCATGCCAGCCAAGGCGGCCTATGGGAGTTTCCGGGCGGCAAGGTGGAAGTGGGAGAAACCCCGGAGCAAGCCTTGACCCGTGAACTGCAGGAAGAGCTGGCGATTGAAACGCACACTGGCGCGTTTCTGGCTGACAGCGTGTTTGATTACGGGGATAAAGTGATTCACCTGAAAGGGTACGTGTCACACTGGCAGTCAGGCGACATTGCGCTGCACAGTCATCAGGCGGCTGTGTGGGTACCGCTTGAGGCGATCCGTGATTACACCTTGTGTCCGGCAGATTACCCGATAGTCGATGCGCTGTTTGCTTTGCAAAGCTAGGGCGCATCGCAAAGCGACAAATTGCAGAGAAACAAAAAGCGAGTGGTTGATAGCCACTCGCTTTTTTTTCATTTCGCTCGAACCTCGAACTGGACTTACGCTTTTTTCTTCGCACCCAAGATTTGTGCTACGACGATCAATGCCAAGGCTGCAAGGTTAGCGGAGAAGATGACTTCCAACCATTGTGGCATGGTCAGGTTCATGAACTCCCACACGATTTTGCCACAGTCACCTGAGGCCGCGAACATCCACGGTACCCACTGATCCAGTGGCGCCCATGCCGGGTAGTTGGTTTCTAGTCCACAACTGGCTGACCAAGGAAACTCAGGAAACTGGTAGCTCACGTGTTGGCTGGAAAGCATCAAACCGTGATAAGCGCTGTAACCCCAGCCGACCAAGCCCGCCCAACGGATCGCCGCATTTTGCGGCGCGATCATACCAATCAGCGCGGCAATACCGATCCCCATCATCGCAACGCGTTCATAGACACACATGACACACGGTGCCAGGTTCATCACGTGTTGAAAGAACAGGGCACAGCCTTCAAAGAAAATGATGAAGGCGAATAAGATCAGCCATGACAGGCGGCTTTTTGAAAATGAGTATAAAAATTCCATCAACGGATTTCCTGAGTAACGCGTTCTCGTTCGCGAGAGTAACAAAAGTGAAAGTCACAAAAGTAGTGTTGCTCCCAAAAGTACAAAGCCCTGATAGGTCAGGGCTTTGTGTTTAGGATAGCTGATTATTAGTCAATGAAACTGACAAATAATTCCCATTAATGGCCAACAGCTTGTGAACTCGCTTCCACAACCTGCTTCGCGGCTTCTAGCCAGCCCATGTCGTAGAACCACTGTGTCATTGGAACCAGCGTGAATTCGATACATGCCAGACCAACCAGCGACAGCACGATGGTGTATGGCAGTGCCATGTAAACCATGCGGCCGTAAGACAAGCGGATAAGCGGTGCCAGTGCCGATGTCAGTGCAAACAAGAAGGCCGCCTGACCGTTTGGCGTGGCAACAGACGGCAGGTTAGTACCGGTGTTGATGGCAACTGCTAGCATGTCGAACTGATCACGCGTGATGATACCGTTCGTTAGCGCCGCTTTCACTTCGTTGATGTAAACCGTACCCACGAACACGTTGTCCGATACCATCGACAACAGGCCGTTCGCCACGTAGAACATGCTCATCTGCGCGCTGCCTTCCATCTGCAATACCATCTGGATCACAGGGGCAAACAGCTTCTGGTCAATGATAACCGCAACGATAGAGAAGAAGACCGCCAATAGGGCTGTAAACGGCAACGCTTCTTCAAACGCTTTACCTAGTGCGTGCTCTTCGGTGATACCGGTGAACGACGTCGCCAGGATGATCACGGTTAGACCGATAATACCAACAGCGGCCAGGTGCATCGCCAGTGCCACAATCAACCATACTGCGATAACCGCTTGTACAATCAGTTTTGCGTAGTCTAGGTTCGTACGGGTTTTGCGCTCTTCATTGTCAAACGCTTCCAAAATATGACGTACGTTTTCTGGTAGTGCAGTACCGTAACCACACAGTTTGAATTTTTCTACCAGGACACAGGTCGCGATACCACACAGGAACACAGGAATCGTCACTGGTGCCATGCGGATAATGAATTCACCAAACTGCCAGCCAGCACGGTCTGCAATGATCAGGTTTTGAGGCTCACCCACCATGGTCATTACACCACCCAGCGCCGTACCCACACCTGCGTGCATTAGCAGGCTACGTAGGAACGCACGGTAGTTTTCCAGATCATCACGGCTCACTTCCTGGATGTTGTTATCCGACGTGTGGTCGTGTGCGGCATGTGGCTCTTGGCCTGATGCAACTTTGTGGTAGATGCTGTAGAAGCCTACCGTTACGCTGATCACTACCGCGATAACGGTTAGCGCATCAAGGAAGGCAGACAAGAACGCCGCCATCACACAGAATGCCAGTGATAGTAGAGTCTTAGAGCGAATGCTGATCAGAATTTTGGTGAAGATGAATAGCAGAAGCTGCTTCATGAAGTAGATGCCGGCGACCATGAAGACCAGCAGCAAGAGCACTTCGATGTTTGCGACAATTTCATGCTTAACCATTTCAGGGCTGGTCATGCCGATGGCGACCGCCTCAATGGCCAGTAGACCACCTGGTTGCAATGGGTAGCATTTTAATGCCATTGCCAAAGTGAAGATGAATTCAATCACCAGTAGCCAGCCAGCTACGAAAGGATCAATCAGGAAGAAAACAATGGGGTTAATGATCAAAAAGGCGATGATCGCGACTTTATACCAATCAGGCGCTTTGCCTAAAAAGTTTTTTATAAAGGCGTTCCCTAGCGAAATTGCCATGTGTCTGAGTCTCTATAAATACGCAATGGATAGGTAGGGCTGATCGCTATCTGGCCTTGTCATCCGAGAGCAAGGTAACCATTTTGTTATTATTCTGGTTAAATGTTCTTAGAGACTCTTTAAGCTAAACACCCTGACGGGCATTGGCATTTAACTTAAAGTAGGCAGCAGCATCCTTTCAGCTCCCAGTGATAAAACGTGCTAACTCTACCGTGAGATCGTTTTCAGTCAAGTGCTTAAAGATGAACTTATTTCAGTTTGTGAAACTTCATCAAAAAACGCGGGCTACATTCAAGAACTCCAGCGAGTTTTGAAATATATGCTTACACATTTCAAATTACGTTGAGCTTCATCAAACTTGTGTTTCATGGAACTTGATTAATAAAACGGTGTGCCAATTGAAAACTAGATGCATATAAATTGTAACGATTTCCTGCTCGCAGGCAGGGCTTCTTTTGGGTTTTGGGTAGGCAATAGGTGAATACTGGTGGTATGATGAGTTAATAAAAATAGAGCAAGAAGCAACTGGAAAATTAATCAGATGGTAATAAAGGCGGATAGCCCAGCAACATTTGCTGAGAAATATATTATAGAGAGTATCTGGAATAATCACTTCCCGCAGGGCTCAATCCTTCCCGCAGAACGAGAGTTGTCGGAGCTCATTGGAGTAACGCGTACAACCCTTCGTGAGGTATTGCAGCGTTTGGCGCGTGATGGCTGGTTGACCATTCAGCATGGTAAACCGACTCGAGTGAACAACTACATGGACACCTCGGGTCTCAGCATTTTGGATACACTGATTACCTTAGATGGACAGGACGTTCAGGGCGTATTGGAAGATTTGCTTTCAGCGCGTACCGATATTAGTAGTGTATACATGCGCTATGCCGTGAAAGGTAACTCAGATGAATCTGCGGCATTGATCGACAGCATCATTGAAGAGTGTGAACGTTTATTGCAAGCCGAAAGCTTTGCTGACTACATGGAAGCGAGCGATATCAAGGCTGAGCTGACACAAGAAGTGAAAAAAATCGTCGATAAATACGGTAAGGAAGATCCTGAACTGTGTGAAGCGATTTGCCGCGCGCGCGCATTCAACTACTTTGACTACCGTATGTTCCAGGGCATGGCAGCAAAATCAGGCAACACTTTGTACGTGTTGACCATTAATGGTTTGCGTAAGATCTACACCCGTGTCGGTGGTTACTACTTTATGTCGAAAGAAGCGTGCGAATTGGCACTGGATTTCTACCGCGACATGAAATTGTTCTGTGAAAAGCAGCAGCCTGAACTTGTGGCAGATCGTATCCGCAAATACGGTCGTGAGAGTGGGGCGATTTGGTACGCGAACCGTATTGAAATCGCACGCTACCTGTTTGAAGAAGAGCAGTGATCCGCTAATGCCTGCTGTGAGTTGACGTTAACGTCACACATAAAAAAGAGATGCCAATGGGCATCTCTTTTTGTTTGTACGCGTCTTTTTTACATTTGTGTCAGGGTGTTGCCACCCCAACGGACGGTTAGATATCGGTATTGTACTGCGTGCGAGTCGGACACGCGCCCAGTAATTGGGTACGACCATCTGCAAGCTCTTCTTCCAGCGTGACCTCAAAACCCCATAAGCGGTGCAAATGCTTCAGCACTTCTTGTTGGCTATTGGCCAGTGGAATACGGTTGTGTGGTACATAGCGCAGGGTGAGTGAGCGATCTCCTTTTAGCGCCACATTCCAAACCTGAATATTGGGCTCGTTGTTACTCAGGTTGTACTGCGATGACAGCTTCTCCCGAATGGCGCGATACCCTTCTTCATTATGAATGGCACTGACTTCCACATAGTTATGGCGGTCATCGTCATTGACGGCAAACAGCTTAAAGTCACGGATCACTTTTGGTGACAGGAATTGGCTGATGAAGCTTTCATCCTTGAAGTTCTCCATGGCAAAGTGCAGGGTGTCTAACCAGTCTTTACCGGCAATGTCAGGGAACCAGTGTTTGTCTTCTTCGGTCGGATCTTCACAGATGCGGCGAATGTCCTGGAACATGGCAAAGCCAAGCGCATACGGGTTGATCCCGCTATAGTACGGGCTGTTGTAGTCTGGTTGTGCCACCACATTGGTATGACTGTGTAAAAACTCAATGATAAAGCGTTCGCTCACCAAGCCTTCATCATAGAGGTGGTTCAAGATGGTATAGTGCCAGAAGGTCGCCCAACCTTCGTTCATCACCTGCGTTTGTTTCTGCGGGTAGAAATACTGGCTGACTTTACGCACAATCCGTACGATTTCACGTTGCCATGGCTCTAACAGCGGAGCATGTTTTTCAATGAAGTACAGAATGTTTTCCTGCGGTTCAGCCGGATAGCGGGCTTCTTCTAACACTGACTCTTTTTCCTGCTGGACCGGAATGGTGCGCCATAGGGCGTTCACTTGGGTTTGCAGGTAATCTTCCCGCGCTTTCTGACGCGCCTTTTCTTCAACCATGGAGATTTTCTGCGGACGTTTGTAACGATCCACGCCATAGTTCATCAAGGCATGGCAGGAGTCGAGCAGCTTCTCGACATCGTCCACCCCGTACTTTTCTTCACATTCGGTGATGTATTTACGGGCGAATAACAGGTAGTCGACGATGGAGCTGGCATCGGTCCACGTCTTAAACAGGTAATTGCCTTTGAAAAACGAGTTATGGCCATAACAGGCGTGTGCCATAACGAGCGCCTGCATGGTGATGGTATTTTCTTCCATTAAGTAAGCAATACACGGATCGGAGTTGATGACAATTTCGTACGCCAACCCCATTTGTCCGTGCTTGTAACCCCGTTCGGTTTCAATAAAGCGCTTACCGAACGACCAGTGATGGTAATTGATAGGCATCCCGATACTGGAATAGGCATCCATCATCTGTTCAGCCGTGATCACTTCGATCTGATTGGGGTAGGTGTCGAGTCGGTAGTGCTGGGCGACACGCTTAATTTCCTGGTGGTACGTTTCCAATAGATCGAATGTCCAATCTGGACCATCACTGAGTGTTTTGTTTTTAATGCTTGTCTCCATAGCACACTCCCCCTAAAGCGTCTTAATTGACTTGCTTCTTAAACAGCTCCCGGAATACAGGGAAAATGTCTTCCACGCTCCTTATGTTCTGCATGGCAAAGTTGCTGTGGCTTGCTTGGAGCGCTTCGTATTCCCGCCATAGTGTTTGGTGCGCCCGTCGTGTGATTTCGATGTACGAATAATAACGGGTGACCGGTAGGATCTGTTTATCGAGCAATTCTCGACAGCCGGGTGAATCATCGGCCCAGTTATCCCCATCTGATGCTTGCGCCGCATAGATGTTCCATTCTGCCGGTGAATAGCGTTTTTTCACGATCTCATCCATCATGCGCAGCGCACTGGATACGATGGTGCCGCCGGTTTCTTGTGAGTAGAAAAACTCGTGTTCATCCACTTCTTTGGCTTGCGTGTGGTGGCGAATAAACACCACATCCACATTCTTGTACGTACGGTTTAAGAACAAGTACAGCAAGATGTAGAAACGCTTAGCCATGTCTTTGGTGGCTTGATCCATCGAACCGGATACATCCATCAGACAGAACATCACCGCCTGGCTGGTGGGTTGCGGACGACGTTCATAGTTTTTGTAGCGTAAATCAAAGGTGTCGATAAACGGCACACTGCTGATTTTCTCGCGCAGTGACAGGATCTCACTTTTCACGCGCTCTTCTTCAAACGGCTGCGCCGGTTCGGTATTCATCAGGTTATCGAGGGCTTGTTCAAGCTCACGAAGCTGACGCCGTTTGGCGGCCGTCATGGCGGTACGACGAGCCAGTGAATTCTGCAGCGATTTCACAATGGCAATGTTGGCCGGCACGCCGGATGATTTGTACCCTGAGCGGAAGGTTTTCCACTCAACAATTTTATTGAGCTGGTTTTTCTCAAGGTTCGGCAACTCGAGATCTTCAAACAGCAGATCCAAGTATTCGTCTTTTGAGATTTGGAACACAAACTCGTCCTGACCTTCACCGTCTTGGCTGGCTTGACCTTCCCCTGCGCCACCTTGTCCGCCCCCTCCTTGGGGGCGTTCAATACGGTCACCGGGTGAGAACTGGTCGTTGCCCGGGTGGACAACTTCACGTTGTCCACCACGGCCTTGGTGAAAGCTTGGCTCGCTGATATCGCGCGAAGGGATAGTAATATCCTCGCCGCTATCCACATCAGTGATCGAACGCTTGTTAACCGCATCAGCAATCGATTCTTTGATTTGCTGTTTGTGTCGGCGTAAAAAGCGTTGGCGATTCACCGTGCTTTTATTCTTACCGTTGAGCCTGCGGTCTATGAAATGCGCCATAAGCTCTCCCCTTATTCATCCCATCCCATTGGTTATGATGACTTACGTACGCGTAGATACCATTCAGATAGCAGGCGTACTTGCTTACGGGTGTAGCCTTTCTCCATCATACGAGCAACGAAGTCATCGTGTTTCTTCTGCTCTTCGGTGGAGGTTTTGGCATTGAATGAAATCACTGGTAGCAACTCTTCGGTGTTCGAGAACATTTTCTTCTCAATCACAGTGCGAAGTTTTTCGTAGCTGGTCCAGTTCGGGTTTTTGCCTGCGTTGCTGGCACGGGCGCGCAGTACGAAGTTGACGATTTCGTTTCGGAAATCTTTCGGATTGCTGATCCCGGCTGGTTTTTCGATTTTCTCCAGTTCATTGTTCAGCGCCGCACGGTCAAACAGCTGGCCTGTTTCCGGATCGCGGTATTCTTGATCCTGAATCCAGAAGTCGGCATAGCTCACGTAGCGGTCAAAGATGTTCTGGCCGTACTCTGAGTAAGACTCAAGGTAAGCGGTCTGGATCTCTTTGCCAATGAACTCGACGTATTTCGGTGTGAGGTAGCCTTTCAAATGCTCAAGGTACTTCTCTGCCATTTCTTGTGGGAACTGCTCACGCTCGATTTGCTGTTCAAGGACATAGAACAGATGCACTGGGTTCGCGGCCACTTCGGAATGGTCAAAGTTGAATACGCGAGAGAGGATCTTAAAGGCAAAACGGGTCGACAGACCGGCCATCCCTTCATCGACACCCGCATAATCACGGTACTCTTGGTAAGACTTGGCTTTTGGATCCGTGTCTTTCAGCGTTTCACCGTCATACACACGCATCTTCGAGTAGATGCTGGAGTTCTCAGGCTCTTTCAGGCGTGACAGCACAGAGAAGCGCGCCAAGATTTCCAGTGTGCTTGGTGAGCACGGTGCGGCAGAGAGTTCACTGTTTTGCAGCAGTTTCTCGTAAATCCGCATTTCTTCAGAGACACGTAAACAGTAAGGCACTTTGACGATGAACACACGGTCAAGGAAGGCCTCATTGTTTTTGTTGTTACGGAATGTCTGCCACTCGGATTCGTTGGAGTGGGCCAGAATGATCCCGTCAAATGGCAGGGCTGAAAGCCCTTCGGTCCCGTTGTAGTTGCCTTCCTGCGTCGCGGTCAGCAGTGGGTGCAACACTTTTAGCGGTGCCTTGAACATTTCCACGAACTCCATCAAGCCTTGATTAGCTTTACAGAGTGCGCCGGAATAGCTGTAGGCATCCGGATCGTCTTGTGAGAAGTGCTCAAGTTGACGGATGTCGACTTTACCCACCAGCGACGAGATGTCCTGGTTGTTTTCATCGCCCGGTTCGGTTTTCGCAATACCGACCTGATCCAAAATGGATGGACGGACTTTTACGACTTTAAATTTGCTGATGTCCCCACCAAACTCATGCAGGCGTTTTGCGGCCCATGGTGACATGATGGTGTTGAGGTAACGCCCCGGAATGCCGTATTCGCTTTTCAGTAGCCCACCGTCTTCGTTTTTATCGAATAGGCAGAAAGGGTGGTCGTTTACCGGGCTGCGTTCGCCATTGGCAGTTAGCACGTAAACCGGCACTTTCTGCATCAGGCTTTTGAGTTTTTCTGCAAGGGATGATTTACCGCCCCCAACCGGACCGAGCAAGTACAGGATCTGTTTGCGCTCTTCCAGACCTTGCGCGGCGTGTTTGAGGTAGGAAACAATCTGTTCAATGGCATCTTCCATGCCATAGAAATCTTCAAAGGTTTTGTAACGCGAGATCACACGGTTAGAAAAGAGTCGGCTCAAACGTGGGTCTTGCGCGGTGTCAATCATTTCGGGTTCGCCAATGGCCATCAGCAAGCGTTCTGCTGCATTCACATAGGCACTGCGATCGTTACGACAGATATCAAGGAATTCTTGCAATGAAAGCTCTTCATCCTTGGCTTCTTCATAGCGCTGACGATAGTGGTCAAAAATACTCATGGTATGCCCCCTGAATCGTTCTTCAATCAATTAGAAAGGACGAAAACGAAATACTTTCACATCCCTCACTTACTAAGCCTAGACCTAACTGATTAAAATGCGTCACTGAGTGATTGGTTTATAAACCAAATTTCCCATTTCCCATTTCATCGCAAAGAGGAATATTCCTTGCGCATACCTTCCACTATCCTCCTATATATCGCGTACTGCAAGGGGATATGTTTAAAAATGGTTAACGATTTGATTCGCTTGTGACATAGATCTTGGTGCATATATTCCATGGTGAATTATTGTGATATTTCATTTTTAGGTGGTGGCTTCAACTAGAATTGAGGGTTTTACTGAGAGAAAGAGAATAAAAAGTGCAGGGAAGCAGCGTGTTCAGAGTTTTTTGCGAAAACAGCGGTTCTCTTGGGCGATTTTTGCAAAAAAGAGGGAAGTAATGTGTATACCGGGCTTTCAAGCGCTCCGCGCCTTGGTGTTAAAGGTGTGCGAATCGGGGTTATTTTGCGAGCGAAATCAAAAACTCTAGATTAAGCTAAAAAATGTGAGGTTAGTTGGGGGAGCTTAATGAATGAGTATTTCACGTGTTGATACGGTTTCTATTCCGGTTTCTGATCAGGGACAAGCATTGGCGTTTTACCGGGATGCCCTGGGTTTTGAACTGATACGTGATCATTTGGCAGATAACCACAAGCGATGGATACAGTTGGCGCCGAAAGGGGCAGAGACGACCATCAGTTTGGTCACGCCATTTGGTGGCATGGAGGCGGGCTCAGTGCAGGGGCTGGTAGTGCAGACGGATGATATTCATACGACACACGGTGAATTGTCACGACGGGGTGTGCCGCTATCAGAAATTGTCACTATCATTGGCGGACGTTTTGCCACCTTTGCCGATCCAGATGGAAACGGGTGGGTGCTGATTGAAGCCCATTCACAGATGCTGGCGTAGCAGACTTGGATGTAATCAGGTTTAGGCTGTGTGACGCAGAAAGAGGCAGGGAGTGGTGATGACCACTCCCTTTCTTGTGGGATGCACGAAATGTGATGCCGCTAATTAACGGCTGACGACAATGTGCGTGACCAGGTCATGAGATTCACCCGGCGCCAAGGTAATGGCACTGTCACCGTGGATAGTGGATTCTACACACACCATGGTTTCAAAGCTGTTATCGGCCATGTCAGCCATGCTGATGGACAGATCTTGCCATGGGTTCCAGATTACCGCAGCGGTATGGCCTTCGTTGGTGATATGCAATTGGCGCGGGCTGCCATCTTTCACCGTGATGGTGTCATGAGGTTGCGTGTAAACACGGTCAACTTCACCGTTAAAGATCATGCTGTCACCGCCGGTGCACACTTTGCCACCTTGAGTGCTGTCCAGGTAGCTTTCACCCATGCCTGTGATCGACACTTGTCGAATATCGTCGATAGCAAAGTAGGTGTGCAATGCGCCAGAGTAGTGCCATGGCTGCTCATCGGTATTGGTGGAGGTCAGGGTCACTTTTAATGACTGGCCGATCTCAAACGTCAGTACGTTACGGAACTTGTGCGGCCAAATCGCGCGTGTTGCTTCGCTGTCTTCAAGAGCCAGTGCCACAATCACACCCTTGTCGTTTTCACGGTGCTCCAGCAGTGACCATTCGCTGGTACGGGCAAAACCGTGAGACGGAGTGCCTGCTTTGCCAAACCATGGCCAACAAACAGGAATACCCCCACGGATGGCTTTCGCCGGATCAAACTCTGCTTTTTCACTCAGCCAAATCACGTCTTCTTCGCCAGCAGGCTTAAACCATACAAGGTGGCCGCCGTGCAGCGTAATGCCTGCTTCTGCAGTGTCGTGCAGTACACGTACCACTTTCATGCCTTGGTAGTCACAGATGGTGACAGCATCAGACAGTACGCTGATGGTTGGTAAGTCTTGAAGTTTCATTAATCAATCCTTTCATTGGGCAATGTGTCAATCACTGCAATCGGACAAGACGAGAGGGCATATTGCACGGATTGAGACACTTATTTTTATTAAAAAATTAATCAGAAATAATAAAAGATATTTGTTAAATTTGTAATTGTTTTTGTGATGAAGATCACCTTTTAGGGTGGTGGGGTGGGGAAAGCCTGAACAGCAGATACAAAAAAGGCGACACCGAAGCGCCGCCTTTTTTTCTAGCTAAAAGCTTACATTACTTAGAGATGTGAGCGATTAGGTCTAGAACTTTGTTTGAGTAACCGATTTCGTTGTCGTACCAAGATACAACTTTAACGAATTTGTCAGTTAGAGCAACACCAGCTTTTGCGTCGAACACAGAAGTCTGAGTTTCACCGATGAAGTCTTGAGATACAACTTCGTCTTCAGTGTAACCAAGAACGCCAGCCATTTCGCCTTCAGAAGCTTCTTTCATTGCTGCACAGATAGCTTCGTAAGATGCTGCTTCTTTTAGGTTAACTGTTAGGTCAACTACAGAAACGTTAGCAGTTGGTACGCGGAAAGCCATACCAGTTAGTTTGCCGTTTAGTTCTGGAAGAACAACGCCTACTGCTTTAGCAGCACCAGTTGAAGATGGGATGATGTTCTGAGAAGCACCACGACCACCACGCCAGTCTTTAGCAGAAGGACCGTCAACAGTCTTCTGAGTAGCAGTAGTTGCGTGAACAGTAGTCATCAGACCAGACTCGATGCCCCACTTGTCGTTAAGCACTTTAGCGATAGGTGCTAGACAGTTAGTAGTACAAGAAGCGTTAGATACGATGTCTTGGCCAGCGTAAGTAGTGTGGTTAACACCCATTACGAACATTGGCGTAGCGTCTTTTGAAGGACCAGTTAGAACAACTTTCTTCGCACCAGCAGTGATGTGCTGACGAGCAGTTTCGTCAGTTAGGAAGATACCTGTTGCTTCAGCAACAACGTCAACACCGATTGCGTCCCACTTAAGGTCAGCTGGGTTACGTTCTGCAGTTACGCGAACAGTTTTACCGTTAACGATTAGGTTACCGTCTACAACTTCAACAGTACCGTTGAAACGGCCGTGAGTTGAGTCGTACTTAAGCATGTAAGCCATGTAATCTACGTCGATTAGGTCGTTGATACCAACAACTTCGATGTCGTTACGCTCTACAGAAGCACGGAAAACAAAACGTCCAATACGGCCAAAACCGTTAATACCTACTTTGATAGTCATTACAGTTGCTCCACAACTTAATTTCTAATGAAAGATAACTGGTAGTAAAATTACAGAATCTAGCGTGACGCTGCAAGTGAAAAACGAACTTAAATTGCTTAAGGTCAAAAAAAAGTTCGGATCTTTTTTACATTCCCACTACAACGCTGCAAAAGTGTACAGCTGTTGTATGAATATCCATCATTACTGTTAGTAACTTTTAATATCAACACTTATCCCGGCAAAATATGCTTAAATGGGCAGTGAAGATGTAAAATCCTTTCGAGCAGAAAGTATGTGCCACACTATACCTTGTTGGCAACACCTTTCGGATATAACGTAAGGAATAAAAATAATAAGGAAAGTAAATGTCAGGTAAATCAGATTCTTATTGGCGTGAAAAGCTCTCTCCAGAGCAGTATCGCGTCTGCCGTGAGCAGGGTACCGAAGCCCCGTTCTCTGGCACATTACTTCATAATCGTGAAACCGGTCTCTACACCTGTACGTGTTGCGAGGCTCCTCTGTTCCATTCTGAGAGTAAGTTTGACTCGGGTTGTGGCTGGCCGAGCTTCGATGCGCCAGTGAATAAAACGGCCATTCGTTACTTGGAAGATTTTAGTCATGGTATGCAACGCATCGAGATCCGCTGTGCAGCATGTGACAGCCACTTGGGGCACGTTTTCCCTGATGGGCCGCCGACCACCGGTGAGCGCTACTGTGTGAATTCAGTGTCGTTGATTTTCCAAGCGCCAGAAAAGGACGATGACAGCGCGCAGTAAAAGTGGGTCATTCCCGTTATCCGCTGTTCTCTTTTCACTTTTCTCGTTGTGATAGCGCTTTGCCGGTTATCACTGCCATCACAAGCCAATGGGTCTTTGTGATGGCAACACCTTTCTTGATGCAGGGCTCTTGATAATTGCATCCTTGATGCTTGGTCCTTGCTATATGAGTGCCAGACCCACTGCCTTCCTCACTGCCTATTTCGTTACGCTCTATTTAGTCGCTGTCTATTTCGTTGCTATTTGTTTACTGATTATCTGTTTACTGACTATCTGTGTGCATTCCGTTTGCTTTGTACTCATTGCACGGTTAGCAGCGTGGCGTTGAATTCTCCTTGTCGCAGTTTTTCTGCAATCACTAATGCTTGTGCTGTTAATGCCGCTCGCTGGGTATCACTCATCGGGTAGAGGAACGCCAGTTTTTCTTCACTCGCAATTGGCATATCCAGTGCTATCCCGGTCATGGACCATAAGAAAGCCTGATCCCGTCGGCCTTGCTGATGAGACAGAGTGGCCAGCGTTTGAATGATTTCGGGTTTCACCGATTGATTGGCTTTGTACAGAGACAGGGCGTGCAATAGAAGTGTTTGTGTTTTGGGGCGATCTTTGGCGATGTAAAACGTGGCCAGCGCCAGTTGCAGATCCGGTGTCTCCAATGCCGGAGTCCCTTCTAAGCGTAAAAATTGGCGCAGTGCGTGTTGATCGCCCTGGCTCCAGCGGTAGTAGATGATGTCGGGATCCGGGGAGTCCGCTAATTCGTCATTCAGGCGCTTGATGGACGCGTACGCATTGAGCAAGGCGCGGGTGCGGTGGGTTTTGCGCTCTTTGAGTTCTGTCGGTTCGATACGGGCGGCATACTCCAGACACTGCTGATACGCCGTGGTGAATTTCAGCTCTTTGAATTTTTCCTGATCGGTTGGGTTTTGCATCACATCATAGCGTTGCCAAATCACGTTTGCCCGCTGAATACGGCACTGGCCGTCATTGATGTTGGTATCCGCGCACAATTGCGGGTAAGCCTCACAAAGCTGATCTGTAGTACGGTGGCGTTCAAAGCAGCCGCTTAATGCGAACAGACTCACTAAAACAAGTGCGGATTGACCAAGGCGATGCAATGGGTGCGTCATAAAACCCCTGTTCAGGCTAAGTGAAAAGACAGTCAGTGATAAGGGTGTGATCCCTTAAACATTTTATCGACGTATCTTTAGCGACCTTTAGCCTTAATGGGTGGGAATGAGTGATAATCATTAGAAAATCAGCCAATAAAAATAATGATTACAACAACAAAGGAAGCCTCATGGATGTAGATACCTTGCTAAAAGCAATGACCCCCGATGTTTATCAGCGCATGAGTACGGCGGTGGAGCTCGGTAAATGGCCGGATGGTACGCCGTTAACGCCAGAGCAACGCGACTCTGCCTTACAGGCGTTGATGCTGTATCAGTCACGGCATAATCAGGATGCCGCGCACATGTCTGTCGCCAAAGGCGGGGAGATGATGTTTAAATCAAAAGCCGAGTTGCAGCGCGAGTTTGCGGACGACAAAATAGGCACCTCTGGTGATACAGAGAAGGCGGACTCTGGGTCAATAGCCCGTTTCCCGGCAGATAAATTCTGAGTTAGCCTGTCTGAGATTCCACGAGCATTCATTCGCCCCATAACAAGCATGCACCTCAGTCTGTCTGCTATTTCGCTTGGCGACAGGAGGTGCATTGATTGGGTACGCTTGCTTTTTCCGCCACAACGCCTCCGCATTCCCGTCTCCTGCGTTCGGTAAGAATATGACGATCTCATTAATCCATGATCTTAATCTACCGTGCCGATAATTACCGGCTCACAGTAGAAACTGGCCAGTTCATGATCTTCTTCACTGATAAGGTTGGCCACCCAAGGTTCTTGCTCAATGGTGCTCAGGTATTCGTTCAGGCGCGGATAATGGGTGAAGCGTAATCCGGCCATCCAACCGCTGCGTAAGACGCTCCACAGGCTGATTTCTGCCATGGAAAAGTGTTCTCCCACAAAGCCTTTCTCTGGCATTTGCTCTTCCAGATAGGTCAGCGCTAAAGGCAAGTGATGCTCAATGCATTGTTCAACGGCCTCTTCATCGACGTCTTTATCCAGCATCTTGCCGCGCAGAATTTTTTGATAAAACATCACGCCACCGACCAGCGAGGTGAGTCGTGTGTCGGCGTATTCTTCCAGCCAACGGATTTTAGCCCGCGCTTGAGCGTCACCGGGATAGAGTGGCGGCACTGGGTAGACATCATCCAGATAGTGGGCGATGACGGTCGAATCGATAATACTGAGTTCACCGTGTTCAAGGATCGGGACTTTCCCCATAGGGTGACGCTTTTGTGCCAGTTCTTTTTCCACATACGGATTGAGCGGTTGTAACTCGTAGGTAATGCCTTTATAGGCAAGTGCGAGCATGATTTTTCTGACAAACGGTGAGATGGAGGAACCATGGAGGATCATCATCTTTGCGTAGCCTTTCGGTGATAGGTGGAGATAGAGAAAGTGTAGCTGAGATGGTCACAAATGATCATCATGAAGCCTGTGCATAAAAAAACGGACACTCAAGAGCGTCCGTTTTTGTCTGACTGTGTGGGGGCGGCGTAACGCTTAGTGCGTCAATTCGCCACGCAAGTCTTGTTGCATCAAGCTGCGTACCGTTTCAATCGGCAGATCTTGGCTCAGCAAGTAATGCAATTTCGCCAGTGCGGCTTCTGGGGTCATGTCGTAACCGCTCAGTACGCCGGCATCGGCCAGGGCACAGCCTGTGGCATAACCGCCCATGTTCACCTTGCCGGACAAACACTGAGTTAGGTTCATCACCACCACACCACGGTTAGTGGCTTCGGTTAACTGTGCAAGCAATTCCGGGTTCTGCGGTGCATTACCCACACCAAAGGTCAGCAGGATCATTGCGTTGACCGGTTGGCGCAAGGTATTGCGGATCACTTCCGGCGAAATACCCGGGTACATGGTGATCACACCGATCGGTTGTGGCGTGATGTTGTGTACCTTGAATGGGCCGCTTGGCTTCTTATCCAACTCCACATTGTTCAGTTGGATGTTGATGCCCGCTTCCAGCAAAGGCGGCAAGTTTGGCGAAATGAACGCGCCAAAGCCGTCAGCATGTGCCTTGGTACTGCGGTTACCACGGATCAATTTGTTGTTGAAGAACACTGTCACTTCGTTGATCGGGTAATTGGCTGCAATGTGCAGGGCATTAAGCAAATTGCTCTGACCATCAGAACGCAGTTCCGCCAGTGGGATCTGTGAGCCTGTCACAATCACCGGCTTGTCGAGGTTCTCGAACATGAAAGACAATGCCGACGCGGTATACGCCATGGTGTCTGTGCCATGCAGGATCACGAAACCGTCGTACTTGTCGTAGTTCTCTTTAATGTCATCAGCAATGCGCTGCCAATCCGCTGGCGTCATATCCGACGAATCGATCAATGGATCGTATTCGTGGATCGTGAATGTTGGCATCTCTGCACGATGGAATTCTGGCATGCTTTCCAGTTGCTTTTCCATGAAGCCAGCAACCGGGATATAACCATGGTCTGATTTCTGCATACCGATGGTGCCGCCTGTGTAGGCGATGTAAATGTTTTTTCTTTCCATATGAAGGTACAGAATTATCGGTTGGTGGCCCGCATTATACGGTGAACAGCGCGTAAAAAAAGCCCGGCAACGCCGGGCTGATCTCACTTTTCAATATTGAGGCAGTTTATGCAGAAGGCATATTGCCCTTTTGGATCGTTGAAGTTACCAAGGGTGGTAAGGTCTGTTACAACCTGTTGAGAAACCGGTTGCAAAGCCTCCGGTACACTTCCCCACATGGCTTCGGTGATCCACAATTTAGCCTGACCAGAAATGTCTTTCATAAACATCTCGAACGGTGACAATGGTTGCTTCATCCATTCAATCTGGTAGTTATCACCGATATCTGCCAATTCAGCAGCACTGTCTACTGCGTCATCAAAGTCACCTAAGGCGTCAACCAGACCCAGTTTCAAGGCATCCTGACCGGTCCACACGCGACCTTGCGCCACTTTGTCAGCTTGCTCCAGCGTCATGTGACGGCTCTGGCTCACTAGATTGATAAAGCGGTGGTAGCCGTTTTCAATGCTGATTTGGAATAGTTCTGACACACCCTCTGGCAACTCTCGCGTCACACCGACACCGGCAAACGGGGTGGTGCCCACACCGTCACTGTATACGCCCATTTTTTCCAACCCTTTCTCAAAGGTGGTCATGATGGCAAAGATACCGATAGAGCCGGTGATGGTAGTCGGTTGTGCCATGATCTTATCGGCGCTGGCTGAAATCCAGTAACCGCCAGAGGCTGCAACGCTCGACATCGAAACCACAACCGGCTTACCGGCTGCTTTTAGGGCATCCACTTCATTACGGATCACTTCAGAGGCAAAAGCACTGCCCCCTGGACTGTCAACACGCAGTACTACGGCTTTCACATTTTCATCAAAACGGGCATTGCGCAGTAACGCAGCGGTGGTGTCGCCACCCACATTGTTGTTTTGCTGAGGACCATCCATGATGGCACCGCTCGCCACGACCACGGCCACCTGATTCACGGATGCGGTTTGATCCAGCTCGTCACCTTCAGGGGCGATCATCGGATCCTTCACCGTTGGCTGGTAATCGTAGTAACTGATTTGATTAAAGCTGTGTTCCTTGTTGTCGCCGAACAGATCCATCAAACGCTGACGCAAGGCCGGGCGGCTCAGCAGTTCATCCACCAAACCTTGGTTAAGGTTCAGTTGTGCCCAGTCACCGTCGACGGCTTTGAATTGCTCAATCAGGGTGTCCAACTTCGGTGTCATGACGCTCGCGTCAATCTCGCGGTTGGCGGCTACGTCGCTGGTGTATGCGCCCCATAATTGGTTCAGCCATACACTGTTGGCTTCACGGGCCGCGTCAGACATGCCGTCTAACGTGTACGGTTCAACAAACGACTTGTAGGTACCGACACGGAACACATGGGTATTGACGTTGAGCTTTTCCAGTAAGCTTTTGTAGTAAAGGCTGTATGTACCGTAACCCTGTAGCATCACGCCACCGTCCGGCGCCATGTAAATGGTGTCAGCGTAGCTGGAAAGGTAGTACTGGCTTTGCTTGTAGTGCTCACCAATGGCGACCACAGGCTTGCCGGTTTGCTTGAATTCGGTAATGGCTTTGGCGATGTAGCGCATCTTGGTCAGGCTGGTTTCCTGCATCTCTTTCAGATTCAGTACCAGGCCGGTAATGCGGTCATCTTTTGCTGCGGCACGAATGGTATCGACGACGTCAAACAGCACGGTCTCTTGTGCAGGTGGTTGACCAAGGGCACCTTTTACCAGTTCGTTGTAAGCATTGACCGGGGTTTGGCGTTCAACAATCGGGCCGGAGATATCCAGTACCAGCGCCGCCTTTTCTGGCAGTTCTGGGCCTTTTGAGCTTTCATTAAAGATGAATAGCCATGCACCAATGACGACGAAAAACAGCAGGTTGGTGATCACCTGACGTAATATATTGATGCCTTTCCCTATCCAACCAAAAAGCTTTCCTATTCCTTTAAAGATCACTTTCATTGATATTCCTGAATAATTATGACTTGTGATGTATAACGTCCATCCTAACCGAGTAGACCACCAATTTCAGTAATAATTCCTACTGAAGTCAGTGAGTAGCGTGAAAAAGCGGCATTTTTGTACAGGGGCGAGGGCATCGGTGGGGTGTGATTGAAGATAAGTTTGTGTTATTACAATGTAAGCAAATATTTGATAAAGTTATTATCGATAACATATACTGGTCTGACCATATCATCAGAAGTGTGATTGTCATGGATGAGCAAGTTTACCCACATCTCTTAGCGCCGTTGGATCTGGGCTTTACGCAATTGCGAAACCGGGTGTTGATGGGCTCGATGCACACCGGCTTGGAAGAATCCCGAGGGGGATTGCCAAAGCTGGCCGCTTTTTATGCTGAACGGGCGCGTGGTGGTGTTGGCCTGATCGTAACAGGGGGATTTTCACCTAACTTTCGGGGCCGCTTACACCCATTGAGTGCCGAATTCAGCTCTGCCCGCACGGCGCGCGCGCACCGGGTCATCACCGATGCCGTTCACCGCGAAGGCGGCAAGATTGCCTTGCAGCTTCTACACGCGGGCCGCTATGCCTTGCACCCGTTCGCGGTCAGTGCCTCTGCCATTAAATCGCCCATCTCGAAATTTACCCCCAGCGAGATGACGGCGCGTCAGATCCAGAAAACCATTAATGATTTTGCCCACAGTGCGGAATTAGCGCGAGAAGCCGGGTATGACGGTGTTGAACTGATGGGATCTGAAGGTTATCTCATCAATCAATTTATTTGTCAGCGTGCTAACCACCGTTATGACGAGTGGGGCGGCAGCTATGAAAATCGAATGCGATTCCCGCTGGAATTAGTCAAAGCCGTCAGAGCGCGAGTCGGCCGCGATTTCATCATTATCTTCCGGCTATCTATGTTAGATCTGGTGGAGCAGGGTAGCACCCACGATGAAGTGGTGCAGTTGGCGCAGCAACTTGAACAAGTGGGTGTCACGCTGCTCAATACCGGCATTGGCTGGCATGAAGCGCGGATCCCGACCATTGCTACCCAAGTCCCCCGTGCCGCCTTTGCATGGGTGACGGCGCAAGTGAAGGCGTCGGTGTCTATTCCATTGATTACCTGTAATCGCATCAATACACCGCAGGTGGCGGAAGCTATTTTGTCTGCCGGTCAGGCTGATATGGTGTCGATGGCGCGGCCTTTTTTGTCGGATGCCTACTTTGTGCAAAAGGCCAGTGAGAACCGTGCGGACGATATCAATACCTGTATCGGGTGTAATCAGGGGTGTCTCGATCATGTGTTTGTCGGTCAGCGGGCAACGTGTTTGGTAAACCCGCAAGCCTGTTATGAAACCGAATTGCGACTGACGCCCGTGGCGACTTCTCGCAAACTGGCCGTTGTCGGAGGCGGACCGGCGGGCATGGCAACAGCCGTCGCGGCTGCTGAACGGGGTTTTGCCGTTACCTTGTTTGAGAAAAATGCCGAGCTCGGCGGGCAGTTTAATCTCGCCATGCAGATCCCCGGCAAAGAAGAGTTCAAAGAAACCATTCGTTATTTCACCCGTCGACTGGAGCAGACCGGCGTGACTGTGAAACTCGAACAGGCGGCGGATGTCGCGTTGCTGACAGACTTTGATGACGTGGTGATCGCCACCGGTGTGGCGCCACGTATGCCACCTATTGAGGGGATTGATCATCCGAAGGTGGTGGATTATCAGACCTTGATTCGAGAGAAACGCGAACTTGGGATGAAAGTGGCGATTGTTGGTGCGGGCGGGATCGGTGTGGATGTGGCCACCATGCTGACAGAGCCGAGTGAGCAGAGGTTGGAAGACTGGCTGAAAGATTGGGGGATCGATCAGCGCGTTGAATACGCAGGGGGGTTGTACCCGTTTGAGAGCTACATCAGTGATCGTCAGGTGTGGTTGATGCAGCGCAAACCCGGCAGTGTCGGCAAAGGGCCGGGCAAAACGACCGGCTGGATCCACAAAAAAGTGCTTGAGAAGCGCGGTGTCGAGTTGCTCGGAGGCGTGAGTTACGATCGTATCGACGATCAGGGGTTGCACATCACGATGGAAGGCCAAAAGCGGGTGCTGGAGGTGGATCACGTCGTGATTTGTGCCGGCCAGACCTCGGTTGATACCTTGTCGGCGGCATTGCGTGCTAAACAGATTAACGTTCATGTGATTGGCGGCGCAGATGTTGCGGGAGAAGTGGATGCCAAGCGCGTGATCCGCCAAGGGGTAGAGTTGGCCGCACGGTTATAACCCCTGTAGATTGCATGGATTTACCCGTTATTGAATGTGATAGGGTAACGTAAAGAGCATAAACATGAAGTTTGCGAGGTAGTTATGGATGCATTGGCCTTATTGTTGAATCGTCGGTCATTACCCAAAATGATCGCCCCTGCCCCGGAAGGGGAAGCGTTGGATGCGATTTTTCGGGCGGGGTTACGCGCGCCGGATCATGCGGGATTGACCCCGTGGCGATTTATTGTGTCGCAAGGCGAAGGCTTGGATCGCTTATCCGGCATCTTACAATCAGCGGCTCAAGAGGACGGAGCCGATGAAGCAACGGTTGAAAAAGCCAGCCGCTCACCGTACCGAGCGCCGATGGTCATTACCGTGGTAGCAAAAGTAACAGCACACGATAAAGTGCCGACCATTGAACAGTACTTGTCGGCCGGGTGTGCCGCACATGCCATGCAAATGGCGGCAGTGGCGCAGGGCTTTGCCGCATTTTGGCGTACCGGAAAGTGGGCGTATCACAACGTGGTGCGTGAGGCACTGGGCGTGTCCGGTGATGACATGATTGTGGGATTTTTGTATCTTGGCTCTGCCGGATGCCGTGATGCCAAGGCGCCAGAGCGGGATTTAGCACAATTTGTCGAATATCTCGCGTAATACGCCCTCAAAGGGATAAATTCGTTTGATTATGCGCAAAGGGAAGCCATTTTGGCTTCCCTTTTTGCCCCTGATGGATGACAGGATCCGGTGGCAGGAGTAGAATCCTCCGCTTCTTGTCATTTTATCGGAGCGTGTCATGGAAAATGTTCGCCTTACCCAATACAGCCACGGTGCAGGATGTGGTTGTAAAATCTCACCTCAAGTGCTTGATACTATTCTTAAAACTCAAATCGCTCCGTTCGCTGACCCTAACCTGCTGGTAGGGAACGAAAGTAAAGATGACGCAGCGGTATACGATCTTGGCAATGGCACGGCGGTGATCAGCACCACGGATTTCTTCATGCCAATCGTGGATGACCCGTATGATTTTGGCCGTATCGCGGCGACGAACGCGATCAGCGACATCTATGCCATGGGCGGTAAGCCAATCATGGCGATTGCGATTCTGGGCTGGCCTGTGAACGTATTGCCACCTGAAATCGCGCAAAAAGTGATTGAAGGCGGTCGTGCCGTATGCCGTGAAGCGGGCATCTCTCTGGCGGGCGGTCACTCGATTGATGCACCAGAGCCAATTTTCGGCTTGGCTGTGACCGGTATCGTAGATACGGATCGCGTGAAGCGTAACAACCAGGCGGAAGCGGGCTGTAAACTGTACCTGACCAAGCCGCTAGGTATCGGTGTACTAACCACAGCAGAGAAAAAATCCCTGCTAAAAGAAGAGCACCAGGGTTTGGCACGTGATTGGATGTGCAAACTGAACAAGCCGGGCGAAACCTTTGCTGATATCGCAGGCGTAAAAGCCATGACTGACGTGACCGGTTTTGGTCTGATGGGTCACCTGAACGAAATCTGTGAAGGCAGCGGTCTGAAAGCCACCATCCAGTTTGATCAGATCCCACACCTGCCAGGCGTGTTTGACTACATTGCACAAGGCAGCGTACCGGGCGGCACAACCCGTAACTTTGACAGCTACGGTTACCGTGTGGGTGCCATGACCGATGAGCAAAAAGCCCTGCTTTGCGATCCTCAAACTTCTGGCGGTTTGCTGTTGGCGGTCACGCCGGATGCCGAAGAGGCAGTAAAAGCCGCTGCTGAGCAGCACGGTATTACGTTGAATGCCATTGGTGAATTATTTGACGCGACGGATAGCGACACTGTATTGATTGAGATCCGCTAATCATGTCCCGTCCAAACTGTGAAGATTTTAAACAACTGTTCCTTAACGATACCCCGTTGATGGACATGCGTGCACCGGTTGAATTTGAACAAGGTGCATTCCCGACCTCTCACAACCGTCCATTAATGACGGACTGTGAGCGTAAAGCGGTCGGTACGTGTTACAAAGAACAAGGCCAAGACGCCGCGATTGCATTGGGTCACCAGTTGGTGAACGGCGATGTCAAAGCCGAGCGAGTGGCACAGTGGAAAGCGTTTTGTGAAGCGAACCCGAACGGGTATTTGTACTGTTTCCGTGGCGGCTTGCGTTCACGCATCACTCAGCAATGGTTGAAAGAAGCGGGCATTGATTTCCCGATGGTTGTCGGTGGTTACAAAGCGCTACGCCGTTTTCTGATTGATACCATTGATGCGGTGGCGGCTCAGCCAATGACGCTGATTGGTGGTAACACCGGTTGCGGCAAAACGTTGATGTTGCATGAGCTGGCAAACGGCATCGATTTGGAAGGCGCGGCGAACCACCGTGGCTCATCATTCGGTCGCTATGTGACAGCGCAGCGTACGCAAATTGCGTTTGAAAACGTACTGGCCGTCGAAATGCTGAAAAAGCAGGAAGCGGGTGCGAAGCACTTTGTGTTTGAAGATGAAGGCAAAGTCATCGGTTCGGTGAGTACGCCATTATCGATTCACCAAGCGATGCAGGCAGCACCGATTGCGATTGTCGACGATCCGATGGAAGTGCGTTTAGCCCGTCTGACAGATGACTATGTGATCCGCATGCAACGTGATTTCTGTGAAACGTACGGTGAGGAAGAAGGCTGGCAGCTGTTTACGGAGTATCTGGCGCGTGGCATGTTCAGTATTCGTAAGCGCTTGGGCTTAGAGCGTTACGAAGAATTGCTGGCAACGCAGCAGGCGGCAGTGCAAACCATGCAGGCGACCGGTTCACTGGACGGCCATGAAGCGTGGCTGAAGCCGTTGCTTGAGCAGTACTACGATCCGATGTACACCTACCAGTTGAGCAAAAAAGCCGATCGTATTGTCTTCCGAGGCGATTACGCCACGGTACGTGAGTGGTTGGCAGCACGCTAAGCACGAACACGACGTATCGACGACAGCGCGTTAAGCATTAAAAAACACCCCGTGATCAGGTTTTGATCACGGGGTGTTTTTTTATCAATCGATTGTGTGATTAATACGGTTCAATCACAGGCTTGATTAAGCGGCATTCACAGGTGGCATGTACTGGCGATCATCGTGGATCATGGCACGGATTTCCTGCACATACTTCTCACCGATTTGGGAGTAGTGGATCAGTCCTTGTGCCATCGCATTGGCGGCCGCATCAGACGTGATCGGTGTGCCCGCAGCGCGTTGCTCGGCGCGAATATCACGCAGTGCCTGATAGGCTGGGTTGGTGTTCACATTGGTGAAGTAGGCATCGACAGCGGCTTGCGTATTGGCAAAACGCTGTACTTCATGGAAGTGGCCGCCTTTTTCCTGATGCGGGAATAAGCCACAGCCTTGGGTGTAACACCATTGGCCAAAGTAATTGTTGGCTTCAACCGCAAAACGGGACGTGCCCCAAGCCGATTCAATGGCCGCTTGGCTCATCACCAATGCCGCTGGAATTTGATCCACGCGAGCCAGGATGGCTTGTTGCCAGGCCGCATTCACACCCGCTGTCGGGATAGGCAACTGGTACTGAGAAGCGATGTTTTCCAGAAATTCTGTGGGTGCATTACCACCGTGTGAAGGCGCCGGATGCTGGGTAAAATAGTGTTCTAACAACCCTCGGTTATGTGCAATCGTACTGTTTTCGCGGTCAATCATTGGCTGCAAGTAGGCGAAAAAGGCCGTTTTCTTTTGTTTGACATCGCCCATCGCGGCGAAATCCGGCTTATCGCTTGGCAGTGTGATATGTGTATGCGAGGTCACGTGATGTGCGTGGGGAGACGTTTGCTCGGCGCGCACTTTGACGGCATGGATAGCGGTTAAACTGACCGCTGCGGCGAGGGTGATCACGCCAACGGTGGAAACTTTGGTCATAATGGTTAGTACCTTAAAAAGACACACCCGAAAGAAGAACTGTACCTTACGCCTATCTTTTTAGGCTATCAAGCATTCCTTTGTGGTATTTGCTCAGGCGTTTATCGCGGGATTACGGTGGATTTGCGGCGTTTAAACTGTTTTTATATCCAGTATAAATCTTGCTGCCACGACGGCTTTTCGGTACAGTCTCGCTATTCCTGCTACCAAGTGAAACTGTGAATGACTCGTTTGTATATTGCTGAAAAGCCTAGCCTCGGCCGCGCGATCGCGGCGGTACTTCCTCGCCCGCATAAAAATAACAATGGTTACATTGAAGTGGGGAATGGCGATATTGTGACCTGGTGTATCGGTCACTTGCTGGAGCAGGTCGAGCCGGATGCGTACGATGAGAAATACAAAAAGTGGAACTTGGCCGATTTGCCGATTGTGCCCGAGCAATGGCAACTGAGTCCGCGTAAGTCGGCCAAACAGCAATTAGCCGTGGTCAAAAAGCTGTGCAAGCAAGCGACCGATGTGGTGCATGCCGGTGACCCGGATCGTGAAGGGCAGTTGCTGGTGGATGAAGTGATTGATTACGTGAAATTGGCGCAGAGCAAGAAAGCGTCGATGCAGCGTTTGTTGATTTCGGATTTGAACCCGGCGGCTGTGAAGCGCGCCTTGGGTCAGCTGCGTAGTAATCGTGATTTTATCCCGTTGTCTGTGTCCGCGCTGGCGCGTTCTCGAGCCGACTGGCTGTACGGCATGAACATGACCCGTGCCTATACGTTATTGGGCCAAAAAGGCGGCTATCGTGGCGTGTTGTCAGTGGGTCGTGTGCAGACCCCGGTACTCGGACTGGTGACCCGCCGTGATGATGAGATCGCCAATTTTGTACCTAAGCCTTTCTATGAGCTGTTTGCCTTGATCCCGTATCAAGACATGGTGATCCGCGCCAAATGGCAACCGAGTGAAGCGTGTCAGCCTTGGCAGGACGATGATGGCCGTATCCTTAACCGTAAGCTGTGTGAAAACGTCGTCAGCCGCATTAAAGGCCAACCGGCAGAAGTGAGTGCGGCTGAGCGTAAAGAAACCCGCCAAGCCCCCCCGTTGCCGTATTCTTTGTCTGCCCTGCAAATTGATGCGGCCAAGCGTTTTGGCATGAGCGCCGCTGATGTGTTGGCAACGTGTCAGTCGTTGTATGAAAAACACAAGGTGATCACTTATCCGCGTTCCGATAGCCGTTATTTGCCGATGGATCATTACCGTCAGGGCGGTGAGGTGTCACAGGCCATTGCCAATACTGAGCCAAAGCTCGCCAATGCGGTCAGCGGGGCTGATCTGAGCCTGAAATCCAAAGCGTGGAATGATAAGAAAGTGGATGCTCACCACGCCATTATTCCCACGCCTAAAGCGGTGAACCCGGCCAGCCTCAGTGCCAATGAGCAGAAGATTTACCAGCAGATCGCCCGCCAGTACCTGATGCAATTCTATCTGGCGGCAGTGTACAGTGAGGCGAAACTGGAATTTACCATTGCGGGTGGCCTGTTTATTGCCCGTGGTCGTCAGCTGATGTCACCGGGCTGGCGTCAATTGCTGGGGCGTGATGACAGTCAGGACGGTGAAGCGGATTTAGCCGATAAAGTGCCGCCGTTAACGAAAGGCACGATGTTGGTGTGCCAAGATGGCGAGATCAAAGACAAAATGACCGAGCCACCCAAAGCCTTTACTGAAGCAACTTTGCTGCAGGCTATGACGGGGATCGCCCGTTTTGTCTCGGATCAATCGCTGAAGAAAATCCTGCGTGATACGGATGGCTTGGGCACCGAAGCGACCCGTGCCGGTATTTTGGATATTTTGTTTAAACGCCAACTCCTGATGCGTCAAGGCAAAAGTATTCATGCCACCGAAGCAGGGCGCGGATTGATTTATGCGTTGCCGGATGAAGCGACTTACCCAGATATGACGGCCCATTGGGAGCACCAGTTGCAAGACATGGCGGAGAAAAAGTGTGCCTATAAGCCGTTTATGGATGCCTTAGAAGCGCAGGTGCATCGTTTGATGACCCAAGTGCAAACCAGTGAAGTACCCAAGAGCCTGATGTCACTGACCTCACCAGAGCCGTTCAAAGGCAAGAAAGGCGGTTATGCGAAGAAAGGTGGGTATAAGAAAGGGGCAGGTGCCAAATCATCAAGCGGTGGACGTAAAGCCTCAACGGGATCGAAACCTAAAACCGCCGCCAAGCGCACCCGTAAGCCGCAGTCGTAAACAGCGCTATGCCGAGTAATGTTTATTCCAGTTCCAGTTATCGGGCTCTATAACACCAAGCGATAACAACAAGGCCGTGATAATGTCACGGCCTTTTTATTGGTTATTGCAGCGTATTTTGATTCGAGTTTCGAGTTCCAGGATCGAGGGGCCAAGATATCGCTTCTCTTTTTCCTGCTCTTCCGTCTCACCCAATCACATATTGATTGCGGCCTTTGGATTTCGCTTCATACAACGCGGCATCCGTGCGTTCAAAGAACTTTGTCGGCGAGATCTGGGCAGAAGGGATCACCGTACAGCCACCCACACTGATGGTGACAATATTGGGTGCGCTGTCCGCCCCGTTTTCTCGCGGGAGTTGCAGGTGCTGCACCGTCATCAACGCACGCTTGGCGGCATACTTGGCGGCAAAGTTATCTTGCCCCGGCAGTAGCAGCACAAACTCTTCACCGCCGTAGCGGGCAAACAGGGCACCCGCACGGCGTTCCAGTGACGACAAGGCTTGGGCAATGGCGCGTAAGCAGTCATCTCCGGCAGCATGACCATAGTGGTCGTTGTAATGCTTGAAATGGTCGACATCAATCACCAGCAGCGAGATCGGCAATTGGTGTCGCTCTGCCCGGCGCCATTCTTCTATAAAGCGGGTATCGAACATTCGGCGGTTGGCAACGCCCGTCAGGGGATCTTGCCGCGACATGATTTCTAGTTGTGCATTCGCCCGCTGTAGTTCGTTGGTGCGTTCTGTGACGCGTTGTTCCAGTTCGGCATTTAGGGAGATCAGGCTTTCTTCCGCCTTCCGGCGAACGAAATGTTGCGACACCATAAAGCCGAACTGTTTCAGGATGTGCTGCTGGTAGTCATGGATTGGCCCGCCGCTGATCAGGTTATCACAGGCAATCCAGCCAATAGGGGTATCTTCATCCCACAGTGACAGGTAGGCACTCCAGCCCAGTACTCCCACCGGCTTTAAGTCGTGAATGATCGGCGTGTTTTTTTCCACCACCAGATATTCTTTGTTCTCCACCGTATGATTGGCAAACCACATGTCAGGAATGGCGGATTCAAAATAGCGCTCATCCACCGTATTACCTTGTAAATCCGTGCCCCAGGTACCTTGCATACGCCCGTGTTCTTTAAACAGGAAGATCGCAAGGCGATCAATGCACAGTGCGCGTTTGGCTTCATCGACAGCGGTAAACAGCATGTTGTCCATGGAGGTTGCCCGCCACAGCTTGAACGAGATGTCATGCAACGCCTGCAGTTGCAGGTACAGGTTATGCTGTTCATCAAGGCGAATTTGCAGCTCGCGCTCGGCAGTGCGACGACCGGCATGTTCGTCTTGAATGGTTTCATTCACTAACGAGGCATCCAGTTCAGCCGCAAGCAGGGTCGCCAGTTGGGAAAAATCATCTTCCCGTAAGTGCTCATTGGCGGAGATTTTAGGCAGGTCAATGACAAGACAGCCCATGATCACCGAATGGCGTTTGAGGGGCAGCCACACCCGGCGGTTATAGCCGATATCATCAACAAACGGTTCGCCACGGCGTATCGCCTTGGTGATTTGATAGAACGGGATCCCGATATAGTCCGGCCACTCGACAGGCGGAAAGTGGTGTGACACTTCCTCGCCGTGCATGGAAAACAACAGTTTCCAGTGAGCCTTGTAGGCAACAATCAGTACGGCTTTTTTAACGGCAAAATCCATCGATAAACGATGGCAAATCAGTTCGCTAATGGTGTGTAGGCCGTGTGCTTTTCCCCATTGCGAGAAGAGATGGTGATAAAAGCGGGTTAGTGGTGCGTGTTGTGCCAATGATCGGATCCATCGATAACAATTTCAGTGAGTTACGTATTGTTACTAATTTCTTACTCAAAAGGGGGTACCATGGCCGCAATTTTATTAATTCTTACTGGAAAAAAATCAAACTGAGATATTACGCGCAATTAATTGCAGTGAAATTGCTTTTGTTTCATTGGTTTATCGCGTCAATTCACCACGGGAAAATCCCTGTATTCCACATTGGGATAGTTTCCGGCGAGGAAGGAATGCCTTCTCACTCAACGTGGCGCAGGGCGTCTGCAGCGCTTTAAGGGTGGTCGGTACCAGCGCGGAATGACCGAGCCGCTTGTGACGTTCGCGGCTTTTTTCGGCCGACTTATTACGAGTATCACATTATCACCAAGGCAGGTAATTTCCCTGATAATCCATGAATAACCCGGAATCGAGTAGGGTGAGATTATCGATCACCTGCTTGAGGCCTTTTGCTGCGGTGTGAGTATCAATTAAGGCCTGCGGCCCGCCCATTTCAGTCTGTACCCAGCCAGGGTGCAGGGCAATGGCAATAATGCCGTCAGGTTCCAGATCGTTCGATAAGCTTTTGACGACCGAGTTGAGGGCGGCTTTGGAGGAGCGATAAATGTAGCCGCCGCCACGGGTATTCTCAGACATGCTGCCCACTTTGGAGGAAAGGCAGGCAATGACACCCGGTGTGCCGTGTTTGATGTGCGGGTAAAAGGCTTCCGCCAGTTTGAGTGGGGCGAGGGTATTCACTTCGAGCACCTCGCGCCATGCTTGTACGTCAGTATGACCAAAGACCGTGCCTTTCGGGCCATAGACGCCGGCATTGTTGATCAGTAAATCGAGCGGTTGATGCGCCATAGAGTGGGCTAATGCGCTGACAGCGGCGTAGTCCGTGACATCCAATTCAATCAGGCTTAAGCCATCAAACAGGGTCTGCAGGTGGGTGAGATCGTCGGCTTGGCTGATATCTCGGCAATTGGCATACACCTGCCAGCCCGTTTTGAGATACAACTGTGTGAGTGCTAATCCAATACCTCGGTTTGCGCCGGTGATCAGAACGTGCTTCGTCATAGCAACACCAGAAAAGGAAAGAGAGTGGGTGTCAGGGAGACAAGGAGCTCATGGACACAAAGGTTATGGATATAAAGATAGTGGGCAGCAATAAAAAATGCAGCCATCGTGGCTGCATTTTTCGAGGGAGGTCTGGATTCAGGCGCTCGTAGGGACTTATTCCGCTTGGTTAAAGCGTTTCATCTCATGCATGGCCTGCATCAGCGTTGACAGTTTCGGCTTGGCACTGTCTTGCTTTTTGTAGTCCTGATTGTAGACGCGGTAATTGCCGTATTTATCGATCACTGTGGTCGATTTTGGCTGAATCATCACGATGTCATCTTCGTTACCGGCTAAAATCCAACGGCGTTTCGGCGCATGGTTGAACAGGCTGGTACCACTGCTGTAGGTAGACGTTGGTGACGTCGCGCTAAGCATAGATTCCATCAGTGTTGGCACCACGTCCAGATGGCTGGTGAGGCGGTCAGTATCTGACGCTACACTGTCTGGCCAGTGCACAATCATCGGCACTTTTAGCTGGTATTGGCTGTAGTTGGTGTTTGCACCCCAACTGTTGGTGCCGGTTTCGTTGAATTCTGTACCGTGGTTTGCCGTGATCATCACAATGGTGTTATCCATCATGCCTTTCGCCACAAGCTCGTCGAAAATGCCGATCAGCTGCTCATCAATATGGTAAGCGGCGTTACGGTAGCTGTTTTTCATGACCACGTTGGTGTCTTGGCCCGCAATGTTGCCAGAGCCCAGTGATGGTGTGAACTTCGGTAAGTAGTCACCACCTTCTTCAAAGCTTTCCAGCGACGCGAGTTCGATGTAGCTAAACCACGGTGTGTCTTCCGTTTGTTTATTCAGCCACTGGTTCCACTCGCTGATAGCCAGTTTGTCACTGTGCGGTGTATCGCCTTTCGGCAATGGTAAGCCACTGAAGACCGCTTCGGTGTAAATCGGGTCATCGCCCAGATCGTTGCCACTGAAGACGCCGATATGGTAACCGCGTTTTTCCAGTGTGCTGATGAGCAGTGGTGACGTTTCTTCAGAGCGAATACTGTTGATGTAGCTGCTCGGCAAGCCATAGAACAGACCGAAAATACCGGACGTATTGTCGTTACTGCTGCTGTAATGGTTGCTGAAATTCACGTTCTGGCGCGCAAAGGCAGACAGGTACGGCATCGTTTCTGTGTCGACCATGTCACTGCGCAGGCCATCGACCATGATGATCAACAGGTTCTGGCCCGTACCCGGGTCATTGAACGTTAACGGTTCTAACGGGTAACGAATTTGTTGGCTGCTCTCAATCCCTTGGGCATTGAGGCGCTCGGTGTATTCTTGGCGATCTAACCAACCGTGTTTTTCCATAAAGGATTTAGCTGTCATTGGGTAGGACAGCGGGAAATTAGAGCGCTGGGCGGTAATAGGGCGATATAAGTTCGCATCGGCCCAAATGTACAGCAGGTGACTGCTGATAAAGCAGATCCCGAAGACCGTAGCGATCGGTACGCCAACGTGTTTACGGGTCAGTTTTCTTAGCTTGCGCCACAGCCATTCTGACAGCACCATTTGCAGCAGAAAGATGATTGGGACAGTCACAAACAGGTATTGCCAGCGGGTATTCAGTTCTGACCCTTCACCACTGAGCAGCAAATCCCACACCAGCGGACTGAGGTGGAGATCAAGTGACTCATAGGCGTGCGTATCCAGCAGCAAGGCTGTTAGCCCTGCCGTGCCGACCAATACCGCAAACAGACGCATTAAGCGCTGCGAGGGAATGATAAAGCTGGCTGGAAAGAGGATCAGAATGTAGAAGCCGAACACAAGAAAGCTAAAATGGCCCACCCAGCTTAATGCCAGATAGAGTTGTCCAAGTAGCGTGTCCGGCCATTCAGAGGCGACAATATATCGCGTACCCAACAAGATGGCGGCGATGATATTGAAGAAACTGAACCAGTGCCCCCAGCTGATCAGCTGAGAGACTTTCTCTTTGTAATTGTTACCGCTGGAGACCATAAATGTCACTGTTTCCCAGTCTTAACGATTGCTGTAACGCAAGCTAACAAGATTAATCTTCTTTAATAGAAGACTGCAGAGCTTGTGCGAATTTCTCTGCAATGGCTTTCCTTTGCGAAGCAGGCACGTCAGCGTTGATGATGTTTGTCGCAATATTACCGACCACCATCAGAGCGAGCTCTGCAGAAGCATCGTGCTTCTCTAGTACATCGAACACACCATCAATGATTTGTTCAACTTTTTTATTGCTGTATTTTGAAGTAATTGGCATAGGAAGTCTTGTTTAATCTTGTTTAATGTTAAAGAAAGCGACTTATAATAACCTACACTTTAGATTTACTGAAACTTTTCCATTATGAGTCTGACCCTTTCCAATGTCATCCTTCACCAATTGGTGAAAAATGGCAACGATGAGCTGGAAGTTCATCTTCGAAAACAAACACTTGAAAATGACACCTCAACAGAAGACCTTGTCGCAGAATTGCACCGCGTCTACAGCAGCAAAGGCGCAAAAGGCTTCGGTCATTTCGCAGAAGACAGTGAGTTTGCTCACTGGTTGAAGCAAGTTCGCCGTAAAGAACTCGATTTTTTGACATTTTCTAACCAATCAGCACAACGTCTGCAGGCGGAATTGGCGAAATATCCCTTCGCTGATGTCGGTACGTTGGTGATTGCCGAGTACCAATCGCTGGCTACGGACTACCTGTTCATTGGTTTGTTGCCAACGTGCCACAGCATGAAAGTAACCGAGCAGTTGGATATCAGTGCAACGGATTATTTGGATGTGGCGAAAATGGATATCGTGGCGCGCATTGACTTGTCTTCTTGGGAAACCGACGCCGAGTCAAACCGTTACCTGACCTACATCAAAGGCCGTGTGGGCCGTAAGATTGCCGATTTCTTCCTCGACTTCCTGCAAGCAGAAGTGGGGTTGGACGTGAAAGTGCAAAACCAGGTATTGATGCAAGCGGTTGAAGATTTTTGTGCCGATTCGCGTCTGGACAAAGAAGAAAAACAGCAGTACCGCAAGCAAGTGTACGACTACTGTAATGGCCAGTTGCAGTCGGGTGATGAAGTGACTATCAAAGAGTTGGCGGCAGAGCTGCCAGAATCGGAAGACGGCACGGATTTCTACCAATTCACTACCAAGCAAGGGTATGAGCTGGAAGAAAGCTTCCCGGCAGATCGCACGGCGATGCGTAAACTGACCAAGTTTGTGGGCTCTGGCGGGGGTGTAACCATTAACTTCGATAGCATGCTGCTGGGTGAGCGTATTTTCTATGATGCAGAAACCGATACGCTGACACTAAAAGGCACGCCACCGAACCTGAAAGATCAGCTACTTCGCCGTTTAAACAGCGATAACTGATCCCTGACCTTTCCCTGATGGTGTAAGAGATAATTAACGGGCAATGTGTGACTTCACATTGCCCGTTTTCTTTTGTCGCCGTCGTCATTTTCTGTCTACAGTTATTTGTATGCTTTTTCGTTCACTTATGACGGAATTGTTTGCATGTTGCTTGCGTCTTTATCGCTCGTAGACAGGAGTCACTATGAAATCACATTCAAATTCATCACGTTATCGTTCTCTGGCTTTGATTGTTACGGGAGGCGTGTCGTGCTTGGTACTCGCCGGCGTATTGTTTGGGATGACGGCGCCCAGTTTGTGGGGGTATTGGTTTATTGCGTTGGCCGTCATGGTGCTGGTGGCGGGTATGGGCATGGTGGTCAATTGGTATGTGAAGCAAAATGTGATTGATCGTGCGAGCGAGGAGGAGAGCCTGTCTCTCGTCAATGATGATGAAACCCCTTCGAAAGAAAGCGCGAGGTTGGATGATGCCGAGGAGGCGGAAAAGCGAGACGCGCAATCAGAAGTATACTCTCAAATGGCAGAGCCTTCTGATAGAGATGACTCTCCGGCTGTACCCCCTCGTGAAGCGCCTTCTCTCGCTGAGCAGTGGGCGGCATTGGAGGTGTTTGAAAAAGATTTCTTGCTCAACAGCATGGATGGGTGTCATGAGTCGGTATTGATGCTGTTGGAATTGTTCATTGAGGATCACTGCCAGGATAATGCCCGTTTTTCTGCGGCACTGGCGAGTCATGATACTGGCAGCGCACACCGGATTGCTCATACATTGAAAGGGGTAGCGGGCAGTTTAGGGGCGCAGCAGTTGAAAGTCGTCACCGAGTATTTAGAGCATCAACTGAAAACCGGTCATGCGATCACAGCAGAGGAAGAGGCCTGGTTAGGGCGAGCCATTGCCGCGTTAGCACAGACGGTGACGGTCTATATGGCGTGGTTGCGTGAGGAAGCAGAGAAAGCGGCCCAGCAGGTTGAGATCGAAGACTATCAGGCGCCAGAGCCGGAGGTGTTTGTTCGCCGTGAAGCGCGCCGAACCGATGCCATTGATGAAAAGGAGGAGGCGCACTAAGGTGATACGCAATGGGTTGGTAAAAGGCGAGATCTTGCTGCGAACGGCTGTGAAATATCCATGCAAATGTTTGCCGTGTTTCTCAGAGTGAGCTCTCGCATTATCAATAATTCGTCATCAGGGAGGGGGATTCGTCGAGCAAGCTTGATCTAGATCAGAGGAAACCATAACGGGCGGTGGATAATATCGCCACTATGAGTGATCAAACAATCAGTCCAGTTCGTAAGCAGCGTGAACTGGATACTGCTAAAGCGATGATTCGACTTTACTGTAAAACGCTGCACCGGGGTGCCGTGGTGTGTCCTGACTGTGAGGAACTCATTGCGTACGTTGAAAACCGGATGGAAAACTGCCGGTTGGGTAATGAGAAGCCTAACTGTTCCCAATGCCAGTGCCACTGCTATCAGCCGGCTAAGCGGTTGGAGCTTGCGCACGTCATTCGCTGGACCATGCCAAAATTTACCTGGCGTAACCCGGTCCAAGCCCTGCAATTTAAACTGGACTGCATGCGGCGCGGTGAGTCTGTCGACACCTCAACTTCTATCGACCCCTAATTCATGATGCATTTCGAGTGTGCATATCGCCAGTGATATCTGAATAAGCGAAAGGGCTGCCCAGTGGTAGCCCTTCGTGTTTTGTGACTGTACCCGTTTCAACCTTAACCAGAGCGAAACAGACCGCACATTCACTGTTCAAGCCGACATGGCAGAATTGGCCTTATTGAGCCAGACCAAGCTGTGTTAGCCACGTGCTAATACGGCTGTCAGTCAGCTCTGGCTGGCGATCTTCATCCAGTGCTAAGCCCACAAACTGCCCGTCTTTTACTGCGCGAGAATCATTAAAGTCATACCCTTCCGTTGACCAAGCACCGACAAGCTGACCGCCGGCTTGTTCAATCAGCTCTGCCAAATCCCCCATCGCATCGAGGAAACTGTCTGGGTAATCCACCTGATCGCCCAAGCCAAACAGCGCCACGGTTTTACCGTTCAGATCGGCATCTTCTAATTCCGGTACAAAGTAGTCCCAATCCGGCTGCATTTCGCCGTAGTTAGCGGTTGGGGTGCCGAGGATCAGAAAATCATAGTCATCGAAAATGTCACTGCTGTTACCGGCAATGTCTTGTGCTTCTAAGCCGAGGTGAGCGGCAATTTTGTTCGCAACGTTTTCAGTGTTACCGGTATCGCTACCGAAAAATAGACCGATGTTTTTCATGGTGTCTCCAAAGTCTGTGGTAAGGCCGTGCAGTGTCACGATATGTCTGCGACGGCCTGAATCAAAAATCAATAAGGGCTGTGTTTAGTCGTTTTCGCCCGATACCCAATTTTTTGTTCAAAACGGCTTTTTGCTCGAAACCGTTTGTGCTCGAACGGTTTTTTAGCTCGAGGCTGAGGTTGTCGGGGTGTCTGGTGTCCACTGTGCCAGTTGTTCCAGCAAGCGGTGCTTATGCGCCACTTGTTCACGCAAGCGTGTCAGGTTGGCCTGATAAAGCTCCGGATCACGACGGGCGATTTGGGTAAAGCGCGCTTCACGACTGATCAGTGCCTCAACGTCTTTCTTCGGTGGTTTGGAATCCATCTGCAGTGCAGCACGGCCTTTGTCTAAACGGCGCGGATCGAAGCGGAACAGTGGCCATAAGCCGGATTCCACCAACAGTTGCTGATGCTCCACCCCTTCGGCCATATCAAAGCCATGAGTGATACACGGTGAGTAGGCAATCACCAGAGACGGCCCCGGATAGGCTTCCGCTTCCTGTAGCGCTTTGATGGTCTGGTTCATGTTGGCGCCCAGCGCGATTTTGGCTACGTACACATTGCCGTGCATCATCATGTTCAACGCCAAGTCTTTGCCGTTGCTGGTTTTACCCTGCGTGGCAAATTTCGCCACGGCACCGGTTGGGGTCGCTTTGGATTGCTGACCGCCGGTGTTGGAGTAGCCCTGGGTGTCCATGACCAACACGTTGACGTTATCGCCTCCGGCCAGAACATGGTCTAAGCCGCCAAAGCCAATGTCATAGGCCCAGCCGTCACCACCTAGGATCCAGTTACTTTTCGCCACCAAATCATCGGCTTTCACATCGAGATCGCGATGGGAATACGGCAGTTGTGCCCGTAATGCGGCGATGTTTGCCCGTTGGCGGACAACGGCGGTTTCGCTGCTATCAAAGGCATCCGCTTTCATTTGTGCCAGTGTGTCGTGAGCAATGAAATCGGCGGCAGTGTCGAGCAGCGCCAGCGCATGATTACGTTTACTGTCGAGTGCCAGTCGCATACCAAGGCCAAATTCCGCATTGTCTTCAAACAGGGAATTCGCCCATGCCGGGCCTCGGCCATGCGGATCAACCGCGTAAGGTGTCGTTGGCAAGTTACCGCCATAAATCGATGAGCAGCCAGTGGCATTGGCAATCAGTAAGCGATCCCCAAACAATTGCGTCAGTAGCTTCACATACGAGGTTTCCCCGCAGCCAGAGCAAGCCCCCGAGTATTCAAACAGCGGTTGCAGTAGCTGACTGGTACGCGCATCAATACGCTTGATATCAATGCGTTCGGCTTCTGGGAGTGACAGGAAGTAGTCGTAGTTCGCTTGTTGCTCGGTCAGTTGCGGCTGCTTTGGTGCCATGTTGATGGCTTTACGTGACGGATCGTTTTTGTCACTGGCCGGACACGCGGTGGTACATAGATTACAGCCGGTGCAATCCATCGGTGACACTTGCAACGTATAGGCTTGGCCTTTGAAGTCACGTTGTTTGTAGTCAGTGTGTTTAAAGCCTTCCGGCGCATCAGCCAGTTGAGTCGGGGCCACGGCTTTGGCACGGATCGCCGCATGTGGGCACACCAGCGTACAGATATTGCATTGGGTACACAGATCCGACTCCCACACCGGGATCTCTTGCGCGATGTTGCGTTTTTCCCATTGAGTGGTGGCGGTTGGCCAGCAACCATCGACCGGGAAGGCACTGACCGGCAGTTGATCGCCTTTGTCGGCCATCATCATGGCGCTCACACGTTTGACTAAGTCAGGGGCACGTTCGCTCACAATCGGCGGACGGCGGAACAGGCTGGTGGCGCGTTCAGGGATTGTGACGGCTTCCAGACGATCGACAGTGGCATCCACCGCAGCATGGTTGGCGGCGACAATGGCCGGGCCACGTTTGCTGTAGCTTTTTTCGATGGCCTGTTTCAGCTGGGCAATGGCGGCATCGATCGGCATGAGGTTGCTCAGCGCAAAGAAGCCGGTTTGCATAATGGTATTAATGCGGTTCTTTAGCCCCAGTTCGCGGGCAAGGGCGACGGCATCAATCACATAGAGTTTGAGTTGTTTGTCGATGATCACCTGCTGCACTTCATTGGGCAGATGTTCCCATACAGCATGGGCATTGTGCGGGCTGTTCAACAGCAAGGTGCCGCCCGGTGCTGCTTTTTCTGCCATCTCCAGTTTGTCGATAAATTGGAATTGGTGGCAGGCAATAAATTCAGCTTGCTCAATCAAGTACGGCGCATCAATGGCTTGGGTATCAATACGCAGGTGTGAGGTGGTGATCCCACCAGACTTTTTCGAGTCATAGACGAAATAGCCCTGTGTGTGCAGCGGTGTGTTTTCACCGAGGATCTTCAGGGTATTCTTGTTGGCACTGACCGTTCCGTCGGCCCCTAAACCATAGAACAGGGCGCGCAGGCGTGAAGCGGGCTCCAGATCCAATGGGGCGGCTTTGGGCAGTGATAGGTGCGTGATGTCATCCGTAATGCCGACGGTGAAGTCATGGTGCAAGGTGTCGCTCGCCATGGCGGTAAAAATGCTGGTGGCGTCGGCCGGGGTAAATTCCTTGGAAGACAGGCCATAGCGGCCGCCCTTAATGTTTGGGCAATGGTCGCGTTCCCCGCGCTGTACGGCTTGTTGCAGAGCAGCAACCACATCCAGATAGAGAGGTTCACCAGTGGCGCCTGGCTCTTTGGTGCGATCCAACACGGCAATGCGTTGGACACTGTGCGGCATCACGGCCAGCAGGTGGTCGAGCGAGAAAGGACGATACAGGTTAACGCGGATCATACCTACGTGCTGATCTTGCGCATTCAGGTGTGCCACGGCTTGTTGCACGGTGGCACTGGCCGAGCCCATCACGATAATGATGTCTGTAGCGTCAGGGTGACCAATGTAGTCAAACGGTTGGTATTCACGGCCAGTGAGTGCCGAAAATTGCGCCATTTTTTCTGCCACGATGTGCGGACAGGCCTGATAGTAGCGGTTGGCCGCTTCACGTGCCTGGAAGAAGGTATCCGGGTTTTGCGCGGTACCACGAATGGTGGGTGCATCCGGCGTCAGCGCACGCTGGTGGAAGGCATCTACATCGTCTTGGTTGATCATCGTGCGCAGGGTCGCGTCATCAATCAGGGCGATTTTGTTGATTTCATGCGAAGTACGGAAACCATCAAAGAAATGCACAAACGGCACGCGGCTGGCCAGCGTGGCGGCTTGGCTGATCAAGGCAAAGTCGTGAGCTTGCTGCACACTACTGGCAGCCAGCATGGCAAAACCGGTTTGGCGCACGGCCATGACATCGGAATGGTCGCCGAAAATCGACAGGGCGTGGGTGGCAATGGTACGGGCGGCAACATGCATCACAAAGGGTGTCAGTTCACCGGCAATTTTGTACATGTTGGGAATTTTCAGCAGCAGACCTTGTGAAGATGTAAAGGTCGTGGCCATCGCACCGGCCATTAACGCGCCGTGGACTGCACCGGCTGCGCCGCCTTCAGATTGCATTTCAATCACCCGTGGTACTTGGTCCCACAGGTTCATTTTTCCTTGTGATTCCCACACTTCACAGGCTTCCGACATCGGGGAAGACGGGGTGATCGGGTAAATGCCAATCACGTCATTACAGCGGTAGGCAATGCGGGCTGCGGCTTCGTTACCGTCCAGTGTGGCCATAACGGGTTGCGCCGTGGATGGTGTGATGGCTTGAGAAAGTACAGACATAGTGAACTCCAGTGAACGGGCACTGTAAAAACACAGAGGAGAAGATTCCTGAAAGGCTCCTCGAAGAGAATGGGTATATTGCGGGTGCCATCCCGTCCGCAGTGGGATGGGATGGCACCGAGGCGAGGAGGTGCTTAGACCTCAACCACCGTCAGCTGAGGGTTCAGCATTTTTTCCAGGTCGGCTTGGGCATCGCCGGTCAGTTGCAGGTTAAATTGCTGCTGCAAGAAAGCAAAGATCGCTTCGTTCACGAATTCCGGTGGGTTTGGACCCAAGTAAATGTTTTGGATACCCAGATTGAACAGGGCCAGCAGGATCAGCACGGCTTTTTGCTCCATCCACGACAACACGATGTTGACAGGCAGATCGTTCACCGGCACACCCATGGCATCGCTCAGTGCGAGAGCAATCATCACGGCACCGTAGCTGTCGTTACACTGGCCAAGGTCAAGGTAACGAGGGATCTCTGTGCCCGGAATGGTGCCGAAATCGTGGTCGTTGAAACGGAACTTGCCGCAAGACGATGTCAGAATGATGCAGTCTTGTGGAATCGACAGCGCCAATTCACGGAAGTAGTCGTTTTGTTTGCCCGGCTTGTCACAGCCAGCTACCACGAAGAACTGTTTGATTTTGCCTGCGTTAACCGCATCTAGGATTTGTGGAGCCAGACCCAGAATGGTTTTGTAGTTGTGGCCGGTCATGATGGTGTCATCACTGTCAAAGCCTTCGATGTCCGGCAGGCTCAGCGTGTGCTCAATGATTGGTGCAAAATCGTTTTCAAGCTGGCGGCAGTTGTCGATACCTACGATACCGTAGCTGTACAGGCGGTCGGCGTAATCGGCACGGCCTGTTGGTGGCACGATACAGTTAGTGGTCACAATGATGGTGCCGTTCCACTGCTGGAACAGTTTCTTCTGATCAAACCAGGCTTTACCCACGTTACCTTTCAGGTGGCTGTATTTACGCAGCTCTGGGTAGCCGTGTGCTGGCAGCATTTCAGAGTGGGTGTACACATTGATGCCGGTGCCTTCAGTGGCAATCAACAGACGCTCAAGCAGGTCAAGATCGTGACCGGTCACCAAAATACCTTTACCTTCCGCTTTGTTCTGCGGCACACAAACCGGTGTAGGGACACCCAAACGGTTGTGGTGCGCTTCACCCAGGCGAGACATCACTTCGCTACCGGCACCGCCGATTTTCATCAGCTGGGCAATGTGTTGGTCAAAGCTGAAGTTCACATTGGTCAGGGTGAAGTACAGGGTTTCTGCAATGACGTCATCAATCGCTTTGGTGTCAGCACCCAGATCATTGGCATGGGTACGGTACGCAGACAGGCCTTTCAGGCCAAAAATCATAATATCTTGCAGGCGTGACAGGTTTTCATCTTTACCACACGTGCCTTGGGTTTTACCGCTGCTACCACAACCGCCCGATTGCGCCATGGAACACTGGTGACAGAACATTGCTAGATTCGACATTACTGCATCCTTTTTTTAAAGGTATATTTGTTTTGCAACTTATAAAGCAAAGGATACGGCTGTGCAGGTTGTGATTCATTGATTTGGATCAGTTTTTAAAAATAACATGCATTTTAGATGTAACTTTGTGGGGTGAGACAGGGGATCCACAGCACAAAGTGCCATATATGTGAGAGAAATGATGGGGAAGGGCGGAGCAAGAGATACAGCAGGGAAGACAGAGAAACAGGCATAAAAAAGGGCGCCTGAGCGCCCTGAGTATCACGGAGTATTGCGCTTAATGCACAATTATTGTGCTAGTTTGTTCATTACACGCTTCAGAAGCTGAATACGCGGTGCAATGCTTTCTAGATCCAGGTATTCATCAGCACTGTGGAAGCCAGCGCCGACAGGGCCCAAACCGTCAAGTGTCGGGATGCCCATCACAGCCGTCAGGTTTGCGTCAGAGCCGCCACCCACTTCTTGCCATGTGATGTCGATGCCTTCTTCGCGGCCCGCTTCTTCAACCAGTGCCATCAGAGCGTGTGTTTTCTCAGACGGTACCATTGATGGCTTGTGTGCTTCGCGTTCAACAGTGATCTGTACGCCTTCTACGAATGGCGTTTCAGTCAGTGCACGCAGTGTTGCGTCCGCTGCGGCGTATTCATCGTTGTCCCAGAAACGCACATCCACAACCGCTTCAGCGTGATCCGGTACGATGTTCGCACCTGCACCGCCTTTCACCACGCCCACGTTCAGTGTGGTGCCGGTTTCAAAGTTAGTCAGTGCATTTACCGCCAGGATCCAGTTTGCCATTTCAGTGATCGCACTGCGGCCGCTTTGTGGATCGTTACCTGCGTGTGCTGCTTTACCTGCAAATGTCAGGCGGTAGCGCGCCATGCCTTTACGTGCTTTTACCAGAGAGCCGTCCGCACGTGCTGCTTCTGCAACCAATACGTTTTTCGCATTCACGGCAACGCTCTTCAGCCACTCTTCAGAGTGTAGAGAGCCGATTTCTTCGTCTGGGTTCATGCACACACAGATAGACAGTTTATCCAGTGTTTCTTTGTCCAGTTCACGCAGCATGTAAACGATGTTTAGCAAGCCAGATTTCATGTCTGATACGCCAGGACCGTACGCACGTTTTTCATCGTGTGTCATTGGACGTGCAGCCACAGTACCTACTGGGAATACAGTGTCCATGTGGCCGATTAGCATCACATCAATGTGTTCTGCTTCTGGCTTGTTGCGTACTTCAAGACCGGTTCCTGCAATACCACAGTCAACGCGCTTAACGTTCCAGCCTAGATCTAGGTATTTTTGTTCCATCTGGTTAGCGATCACTTCGATACCGTCTTTAGTCAGGGTACCGCAGTCAACGTTGATCAGTGGGCGTAGTTCTTCCAAGTAATCTGGTAGAGAGAAACTCATAATAGCTCCTGAAACCCTTTTGGGGCTTGAATAGCGACAGGAAAAAGAGGAGGCCGAACCTCCTCTTGAAAAGAATTAAACGAACAGGTTCATCACCAGCATCGCGCCGAAGGCGTTAACCACAGAGATTGCGATCATGATTGGGATGTAACGGCCTTCAGTACCGATAGGACCCAAGATACGGCCAAGGTACTGCACCTGAGAACCCATTAGGTAGATAGCTGGCGCAAGAATCGCGATGTGGCTACCGTTAAGAATGCCTGCGTCAAATAGCGTGATCACAACGCCTACCGCGCCGCCCATCGACATCCATGCGCCGATCAGTACTGCTGCAGCTTCACCTGGCAGGCCGAAGACTGCCATGATTGGCGAGAAGATGCTGCCCATTAGGTCTAGTGCGCCAGTGATTTGTAGGGCTTTGATGATAACGAAAGCCATCAGAACGTTAGGCACGGTAGACATGGTCGCGATGGTCCAGCCTTTCTTCGCACCTTCAACGAAAATGTCAGTTACCATTGGTTTTTTAGCTGCGCTCATTATGCTTTCTCCGTTTGTAGTGCTTCGTTCTTGTCTGCTTTACCTTCTGTCATGTTCAGGTAAACGCGGAATAGGTTTGCACCTACGAACTTGAACGCGAACATCACGATAACCGCCAAACCGATAGAAGACGTTACAGCAGGTGTACCGTCCATGTTGGATAGCGTAAATAGCACAGCACCTGAAGAGAAGAAGTTAACAATGGTGGCACCGGCAGAGAACTGGAACATGGTGAAGACGTCAGCTTCACGCTTGGTCAGGTGTCCTTCATCTTTAAGCTGACGGGTCATAGCGGCACCGGCATCAGTACTTTGTAACGAGGCAATCAGAGCCAGACCAGTACTACCCGGAATACCCATTAGCGGACGTAGAAGAGGTGTCAAAAGTTTACGTGCCGCGTCTAGGGCACCGTAGTGCTCAAGAACGTTAATCATACCCAGTGCGAACATGACAGTTGGGATCAGTGTCAGTGCGAACATGAAGCCGTCACGTGCACCGCTACCGCCTTTACCACGCATGCTGGTGCTGGCTGTTTGTACGCCGTCTGCGGTTTCATTCACGGAATGCACAAGGCTACCGAAAGAACCGTTTAGGGTTGTGAAGTCAAACACACCGTACCACTGATTAGACTGTAGTGCGCCTGAGAAAAAGATGATGGCAAAGGCGAGGGCAATGTAACTGCCTACCGTGACTTTGCGACCCTGATCTGCGGGATTGCTCATATATAACCTCTTAGGAATCAAAAACGCCAAACTGGCCATCGGTAACAGTTCACAATCTTTCATATCGTGTAAGACGCAAAAGGTTACTGAAAATATAGAAACGAGCTTATTTTCGCTTATTAATCAGGGAGAAAATTGACAGGGGTCAATCTGTGCTACTGAAAAGTGCTATAAAGGGAAGATAGGATCTAATTTGTGATCTTGATCTACATTAATAAATCATTCACAACCATTAATAAAAGAGGTGAGAATAAAAACAGATGATGAGTTGTTTTTTCTTTATTAATTAATTGGTTTGCTTTCGTGAAAACAATGTTTTCAATGATGGTAAGAAAGGATTTCTCCTCCTTTATGCATAGTAATGAGTATCTAAAGTAAAAAGCAGTACTGGTGGATAAAAACTGTCAATATTGTGACGGATAACCGCTTTGTCGTGGCTTGATATGACGGGTATTGGGGAAGCCAGAAAGCAGGCAAAGGAGGGAGAAAGCCTAGAGAAAGCTGAGAAAAAATGTGGGATGCAGGAAGCGTGTAAAAGGCAGCAGGCAGAAACAAAAAGAGCACGACAAAGCGTGCTCTTTTGAGAGGGATTAGCGATTAAGCTGTCTGCTGCTGAGCAACAACCTCGCCGTCTTCCGCAGATGCTGTCGCTTCTGCAACCGGTGGACAACGATCCACGAACCAGCCCATGTAAGAGGTGATAATGGTCACCAGAATACACACGAAGCTCAGCCACATGAATGGGGCGTAAGAGAACGTCGCCACACCCAGAATGCTCGCCATGTAGATACCGTTATCACTCCAAGGCACCATACCAGATGTCAGTGTGCCACCGAACTCGGCGTTACGAGACAGGTTCTTACGCTGGTAGCCCAAACGGTCATAGTTTTTCGCACAAATCTTCGGTGTCAGGATAAGCGATACATACATCGCAGAACCAAACACGTTACCCAGGAATGCCGTTGCGATGGTTGATACAGACAGGCTACCTGCTGAGTTCACACGCTTCTCAAACAGCTGCGCGATAGTTTGCAGTACGCCTACTTTATCCAGCAAGCCACCAAAGCCCAGACCAAACACGATCACTGCCACCGAGCTTAGCATGGACGACATACCACCACGGTTAAGGATGGCGTCAATGAAGCTAATGCCTGAGTCGATAGAGAACGGTGCCCATGCGGTGTTAAACGCTTGCAGAGAGTCCATGTCCTGTACCATTACCGCCCATACGATACCCAGTAGCGAACCAAACGAAATCACCGGGAAAGACGGCAGACGCATCGCCAGCAGCGCCAAGACGATGATGACCGGTACAAACGAGAATGGAGAGATCACAAACTGCTCTTCCATCGCTTTAATCACGGTTTCAACCTGAGACATGTCTACGCTGCCCGCATAGTGGAAACCGACAGCCGTGAACAGAATACCGGTGATCACGTAGCTGATCAGCGCGATTGGCAGCATGCCTTTAATGTGTTCAACGATTTCTACGTTAGACATAGAAGACGCCAGGATCACCGAGTCAGACAGTGGTGACATCTTGTCACCGAAGTAACAGCCTGACAGCACGGCACCGGCGGTCATTGGCGCAGGAATCCCCAAGCCTTGACCAATACCCATCATGGCAATACCCGCTGTACCGGCGGCACCCCAAGAGGTACCGGTTGCCAGTGCGGTCATTGAACAGATCAACATGGTCGCCAAAAGGAAGATAGAAGGGTGGATGGCTTTTAGACCGTAGTAGATGATCGTTGGTACGATACCGCCGGCAATCCAGGTGCCGACCAATGCACCGACAGCCAGTAGGATCAGTACAGCGCCAAGGCCGTTTGCGATGCCTTTGGTGGCGGCTTTTTCTAGCGATTTGTAGTCGTGGCCGAGTTTGATACCCAGCGCCATGATCACGAACCAGCCAATATAGAGTGCCAGTTGGATCGGTAAGTTAAGTTGTGCGGTGAAAGAGAATGCCAGCGCAAGAAAAATACCCAGGGCAATCACTACCTGTGTGATCGACGGCAGTTTTACAGTCTGTGTGTTCATACTTCTAACCTTGTCAGTTCGAGCCTGTATAAAGAACAAGCCTTCACACGCAATCCGTGCGAGGCTAATCATGAATGAAACCAAAACATATGCGAGTCGTTGCTAATCTAGCCGAATGTGGTCGGAGCAGCGACAGATAATGTTTATTTATGTGACTTCATCCAGTCATCAAGTCCAAACGCTTAAAAATCATAGTTATAATTTGGATTTTTGTTAATTTAGCGTTTTTGTGTTGTGTTTTGCTTGTGTTTTAACTGTTGTGTTTAAATGTGTCCATTTATAAACATTCGTTCATAGGCGGATTTTTTCTCCATATAATCCAGATTAAGGCAGTATAATATTTTGTTTTCGCAAAGGTGGACTAGGTTATCAATATGTGGCGAAAGGATCAAAATTATGAGGCTATTATTTTTTGCTTTATTTAGTTGTTTTTACCCATCGTGTTGATTTTTTATGGTCTTAAGGTATGTATTCATGCGGTATTCTTGCCCGAATAGATGTTTGTAAGACGTTTTTTTAGCCAGTTATGATAATGGCAAATACGATGAGAAATGGTTGCATAACATACTGAAACGTGTTTCTTTTATGCGTTTTGTATATTTTGTGGTGATTTTTCTTTCAGATTTATTGCATATTATCCGTTTGTTTGTATTCTGGTTTGACGCCAAATGTAATGGCTGTCGTTATAACTATCGGCACCGACTCGCTCAACAAGGATGTGAGGGTGCATTGTCAATAGTTATACCGATAGATAATGATCAGGGAGTGTTGTGCACATGATGAAAGTAGGCTTAGTGGGTTGGCGTGGCATGGTGGGCTCTGTCCTTATGCAGCGCATGGTTGAAGAAGGCGATTTCAATGTGATTGAGCCGGTGTTCTTTTCAACCTCTCAAATTGGGATCCCAGCTCCGAATTTTGGTAAAGATGCAGGCATGCTACAAGATGCCTTTGATCTGGAAAGCTTGAAGAAGCTGGATGCCATTATTACTTGTCAGGGCGGTAGCTATACCGAACAAGTGTACCCAGCATTGCGTCAGGCTGGCTGGAAAGGGTACTGGATTGATGCGGCATCAACGCTACGTATGAAAGACGAAGCGATTATTGCACTGGATCCAGTTAACTTTACGCAAATGCAAGACGGTATTCACCGTGGCGTGAACACCTTTGCAGGTGGTAACTGTACCGTTAGCTTGATGCTGATGGCAGTGGGTGGTCTGTATCAAGCAGGCTTGGTGGAGTGGATGACGTCACAAACGTATCAGGCTGCATCAGGTGCGGGCGCGAAGAACATGCGTGAATTGATCAGCCAGATGGGCGTGATCAACGATGCAGTATCCAGCGAGTTGGCAAACCCTGCGACTTCTATTCTGGACATCGATCGTAAAGTGGCAGAAGCCATGCGTTCAGCAGACTTCCCGTCACAAGAGTTCGGTGCACCATTGGCGGGCTCATTGATCCCATGGATTGATGTGAAGCGTGACAATGGCCAGAGCAAAGAAGAGTGGAAGGGTTCAGTAGAAACCAACAAGATTCTGGGGCTGGATAACAACCCAATTCCAATCGATGGTACGTGCGTGCGTATCGGTGCAATGCGCTGTCACAGCCAGGCACTGACGCTGAAACTGAAGAAGAATGTCCCATTGGATGAAGTAGAAGCGATCATTGCTTCTCACAACGACTGGGTAAAAGTGATCCCGAACGATCGCGAGACAACGGTACAAGAGCTAAGCCCAACCAAAGTAACGGGTACGCTGTCTATTCCGGTTGGCCGTCTGCGTAAACTGGCGATGGGTGATGATTACCTGAATGCGTTTACCGTGGGTGACCAGCTATTGTGGGGTGCGGCAGAGCCACTACGTCGTACACTACGCATTATTCTGGCTGAAAAATACTCGGTGTAATACACTGGGTTGTCGACAATCAGACACAAACAAAAACGCCTGCATCAAGCAGGCGTTTTTATTATCGGCCCACATCGCGTGAGCCGTGATCCTTTGAGCGATTAAGCCGCTAGGTTCTGAGCAACGAATTCCCAGTTAACCAGTGCCCAGAAAGCACCCATGTAGTCTGGACGTACGTTACGGAAGTCGATGTAGTAAGCGTGTTCCCACAGGTCAACAGTCAGAAGTGGTGTTACACCTTCTTCTGTTAGTGGTGTGCCTGCGTTAGACGTGTTCACGATAGCCAGAGAGCCGTCAGCGTTCTTCACCAACCATGTCCAAGATGAACCGAAGTTGTTGATTGCAGAATCAGTGAACTGCGCTTTGAATGCGTCGAAAGAACCGAATGAAGCCACAATTGCGTCAGCAACCGCACCTGTTGGCTCACCGCCACCATTTGGGCTTAGGCAGTGCCAGTAGAAGGTGTGGTTCCAGATTTGAGCAGCATTGTTGAATACGCCACCAGTAGACGACTTCACGATTTCTTCTAGTGATTTGTCAGCAAACTCAGTGCCTTCGATCAGGCCGTTTAGCTTCACTACGTATGTGTTGTGGTGTTTACCGTGGTGGAACTCAAGCGTTTCTTGAGAGATGTGTGGCTCAAGTGCGTTGATTGCGTATGGTAGAGCGGGTAATTCAAAAGCCATTGCTCGATTCTCCGTGTTGGTTTGGGGGAGCGCCCCCTCGACATTGCTTCCAGTTGGCTTTAACCAACTTATTATTTGAAACTGACTCGTCCCATCTCTGCGACGTTACCTGTGCAAGATGATGTTTTGTGACGGTGAAACCATTTTAGCAAGTTTTTTCTTTATTAAAAGAGCTGGCGTAAAAAAAGATAGGCAAAATGGTGGTTATGTCAGCATGAAGCCAGTATTGGCTTCGCCTGAGAAGGAAAAAATACCCACAAAAGAAATAGGCGTTTTTTTCCGGTGCGGGACACAGTAAAATGATGAGTGTAAGAGACAACTTATAAAAGTCGTAAAGAGGAAGCTATGGAAACTATCGACAAAATTAAGCAGCAGATCGCAGAAAACTCTATTCTGTTGTACATGAAAGGCTCCCCAAAACTACCAAGCTGTGGTTTTTCATCTCAGGCTGCACAAGCGCTGATGGCATGTGGTGAAAAATTTGCCTATGTCGATATCCTACAGAACCCAGATATCCGTGCTGAACTACCGGCTTACGCACAGTGGCCAACGTTCCCACAGCTATGGGTTGAAGGTGAGTTGATCGGCGGTTGTGACATCATCATCGAGATGTTCCAGAAAGGCGAACTACAGCCATTGATCAAAGAAGCGGCTGAGCGCGCAGCATCTGCTGAATAATGCGGTTTATGCGTTAACAGGCCGCCTTGTGTGACTTGTTAAAGCGAGATGATACCCTGACCTTGGTTGGGGTATTTTTTTGCCTGTAAAACGTGTGTGGCAGGTATTGACGCATATAGAGAGAAAGCAAAGAGACGGTGTTGCCCCGTCTTCTGTGACAAACCGGTGTGGCAGGCAATAAAAAAGACCGCCGCAGCGGTCTTTTGAATCAGACAGTTCCCTTTGCCTGATGATAGTGTCTGATAACAGACGGGAGTCGGGCTTACAGTACCATCGACGCCAACCAACCAAAGGCAATCAGTGGCAGGTTGTAGTGGATAAAGGTCGGTACGACCGTTTCCCAGATGTGTTCGTGCTGACCATCGGCATTCAGACCCGATGTTGGACCCAAGGTAGAGTCAGAGGCTGGTGAGCCCGCATCACCCAGTGCAGCTGCTGTACCCACAAGGGCAATGGTCGCCATTGGTGAGAAACCAAATGTGATACATAGTGGTACGTAGATGGTCGCCAGAATAGGAATGGTCGAGAACGACGAACCGATACCCATGGTCACCAACAGACCAACAACCAACATCAGTAGTGACGCCAGTGGCTTGTTGTTACCAATCACGTCAGCCAGTGAGCTAACCAGCGTTTCTACACCGCCCGTTGCTTTCATTACCGAGGCAAAACCAGCTGCCGCGATCATGATGAAACCGATCATCGCCATCATGTGTACGCCTTTGGTGAAGACGTCGTGGGTTTCTTTCCACTTAATCACGCCACCAAATGTGAACACCATGAAGCCCATCAAACCACCAATGATCATCGAACCACTGTAGATCTGTGCACCCAGCGCCGCCACGATTGCCACGATAGCAATGTAAACATGGCGCATGTTGATGGTTTTGTGCTCTGGCTCGTTTGCCAGAATTTTTTCTACGGAATATTCACGTGGCTTACGGTAGCTAAAGAAGACGGCGACCAGCAGACCAAACAACATGCCTGCCGCCGGGATGATCATCGCGTACGGCACTTGTGCTGCCGTTACATCCAACCCATTGTCATGCAGGTTTTTCAGCAGAATGTTGTTCAGGAAGATACCACCAAAACCGACCGGTAAAAGCATGTACGGCGTAACCAGACCAAAGGTCAGTACACAGGCAATCAGACGGCGATCCAGCTTCAGTTTGGCAAAAACATGCAATAGTGGCGGGATCACGATTGGAATGAACGCGATATGCACAGGAATAGCATTCTGAGAAGAGATGGCAAGTAGCGCAAGAATGGAAATAACAGAATATTTCACGCCAGTTGCTGCTGCTGCGTTCTCGGTGCCGCTGAGACGTTTAATCACTTTTTGTGCCAACACATCGGTAATACCTGAGCGCGAAATCGCGACTGCGAAGGTACCCAACATGGCATAACTCAATGCAGTGGTTGCACCACCACCCAAGCCACTTTCAAAGGCAGCAACCGTGTCTGTTAAAGACATGCCGCCGATCAGGCCACCGACAATGGCACTGAAGGTAAGCGCTACCACGACATTCACCCGCAACAACGCGAGTAAAAGCATGACGCATACCGATACTACTACAGGGTTCATAAACTAAGATCCGTCCGTTGTGTTATGTCGATATAATTTGCACGATTTCTACACTAAATGTGTAATTGTTTTTAATTATTTTCGGCAATTTAGCCTAAAAACATCCAGTTTGCTGAAAAATGACAACATGTCGAGGAAAAAATCATACGAAAACGGAATTTAATTCCTTATTTATAGGGATTGCGGCGGACAACGTACTGAATTGTCAATAAAAGCAGTCTAGCGCGATGAGGAAAAAGGCGGGTGTAAAAACCGTGCTTGATCACATTGACCGAGATGGGATGAATAAAAAATCGCCGCTTATCAGTCAGCGGCGATAGAGAGGGGTGTGAGTGAGGGACTAGCCGTTGTGGGGCGCTTGCACAATGTGCGATCAACTAAAAGCGGTAGTTGAGCTGTGCCGCGCCCAGCCAAGCATGGTTTTCACTGTTGAAAGTAAAGCCTTCTTCGGTGAATGTGCTGCTTTTGCCGTACAGATAGGTGAGGCCGATATCTAACGTTAAATCACTGTTGTAGGTGTAGGTTGCGCCGGCAGAGTACCAGTAGCGATCGGTGTCTGGGATGCTCAGGGTTGGCTCACCCGCTTGTTCATCAAAGGCAAAGCCTGCACGCACAATCCAATCCGGGTTCAGGTTATAGGTGGCCCCCACCGAGTAGCGGACGTTGTCATCGTAGCTTTCTTCTTTGATAAAGCAGGTGTTGCCGGCGCAATCTGCGCTGGTGGCTTTGAGCTCTTTGAATTCACTCCACTGTGTCCATTGAATACCGTAATGGACAGCCCAGCGGTTATTGAGTTGGTGGAAGCCACCGAATTCAGCAATGGCAGGCAGCGGCACACTCAGTGAACCGTCGACAGTGATCGGCGTTGCCGGACTGGAGCCGGACACGATCTGTGTGGAGTAATCGGTAAATTCACCATCGAAATCCAAATCCACCTGTGAGCGGTAGCTAAGCCCGAAGCGATTATCGTCATCCAGCTCCCACAAGGCCCCGATGTTCCAACCCCATTCCCAGGTATCCCCTTTAAGATTCAGTAAGGTTTGGCTGGCGGGAATATTCAAAGGGAGACCTAATCCGCCAAAGTGGCGATTGAGTTCGGCATCGGCATACACCAGCGATACCCCCGCACCGACACTGAATTGCGGACTGATGCGCCACGATACGCTCGGGTTGATATTGACGGTCAGGAGTTCGGTTTTACCGGCTAATGAACCAAAGAAGGCATCGGTCGGGTAATCCGTAGAGAAACCGTAATTGGAAAAGATGCCGATCCCCCAGGCAAACTGATCATCCAGTGGTTGAATGAAAAACGCAGCCGGTACGACCGCCGCAGGGGCGATATTGTTGTAGCTTTCAGGGGCGGGGAAATCAACGGTTGAGACATCGATGGACGGGTCAATCACCGATAAACTGCCGGAAAGCTGCATGCGGTCAAACAGGGCCATGGCGGCCGGGTTACGGGCGAGGACCGCTGCATTGTCGGCAATGGCCGCATCACCGGAAAATGCACGACCTAAGCCGGATGCTGAGTGTTCGTTAACTTGGAAGCCCGCTGCCAGTACTGATGGACTCCCGCCAAGGGCAGCGATGGTGGCGGATAAGGCGAGTAAACGAGCGTGACGCATGGAACGACAGGAATGAGAAGGGCCGGCGTGAAGTCTAATCATTGTTCTGTTTGCCTCTTATGGATGATCGTGTGGTATTCGATCCTTGAATAAAAGATCAGGCGATTGACTGTTTACGCAGGGTTAGCAAATAGGGCTAGCAATTCGAAAAGATAACAGAAATGCTAATGCGTTGTATTTGTATGAAATATACGCAAACAGTTCAGTCAGTATAGAGGCTGAAAGTCAAAATGTTAAACTTGTGTAACAATGTGTGTAGCTGATTATGTAACGGTTGATTTGTGTGGTAGGGCACAGTAGCGCTGTTCATAATCGTACGGGTGTTTTAAACAGGAGAAAATAAAAAACAGGGTGTTCGAGAGAGGAAGAAAACAGCCCTTGTGATAAGGGCTGAGAGCATAAATGGACGTTTAACCGTGTTTGAATTACTCGGTGATTTCTACGTCGTCTGTTTGAGGGGCAACCACAGGCCAGCCACCCAGTTTTTTCCATTTGTTTACAATTTCACAGAAGAGTTCTGCGGTACGTTCAGTATCGTACAGGGCAGAATGGGCTTCTTTGTTATCAAACGGGATCCCGGCGGTCGCACACGCTTTTGCCAGAACCGTTTGACCGAAGGCCAAGCCACTCAATGCCGCCGTATCAAATGTGGCGAACGGGTGGAAGGGGTTGCGCTTCAATTTGGCACGCTCAGACGCCGCCATGGTAAAGCTGTGGTCAAAGTTGGCATTGTGCGCCACCATGATGGCACGCGAACAACCCGCTGCTTTTTGTTCTTTACGGATCTGCTTGTAGATCTCTTTCAGTGCCGTCTCTTCAGACACCGCACCACGTAATGGGCTGAACGGATCACGGATACCGTTAAACTCAAGGGCTTCTTTATGGATGATCGCACCTTCAAACGGTGTGATATGGAAATGCAGCGTGGTGGCCGGTTTCAACCAACCATCCTCATCCATCTGTAACGTTACCGCACAGATTTCCAGCAAAGCATCAGTGTTGGCATTGAAACCAGCAGTCTCAACGTCAATCACGACAGGGAAGTAACCGCGAAAGCGACTTTTCAATGTATTTAGTTCGTTATCTTGGCTCATAGCTCTGTGGGCAAAAATAAAGGGAATAGAACATTATGTCAGATTCCGGCGCGGAGCTAAACCTTTAGGTGACAGGGCAGAAAGCGGATGGCGTGGCGGGAAAGGTTAAAGATTTTTCTGTCGATTCCGATACAATACGTAACCCATCCGAAACGTCGCAGCACACTTGCGACCCAGAGAACAGCATTGGTCTGCAAGATAATGGCGAAAACATCATTGACCGCCTGCGGTATTGCCGCAATCAGTTTAGTATTGAGTAGTGGCGTCGCAGCAAAACAAGTTTATGTGGCAGAGCCGGCGCAATCGTCCTGGAAAGTGGCGGTGGATACACCGTTAGAGTGCCGCATGCTGCATGCTATCCCTAACTATGGGGAAGCACAGTTTACGTCCCGCGCCAGCAAAAAGCTCAATCTGGATTTTGAACTGAAAATGCGTCGTCCGATGGGGGAAACCCGCAACGTGAATCTGGTGTCGATGCCGCCGCGTTGGATGCCGGGGGAAGCGGCAGAGTCAATCACGACACTCACCTTCTTTAAGCAGTTCGACGGCTACATCGGCGGGCAAATGGCGTGGTCGATGTTATCGGAATTAGAAACGGGACGTTATCCGACATTCAGTTATCAGGACTGGCAACACCGCAATAAGCGCATTGAAGTGTCACTGTCAGCCGTGGCTTTCCAAACTGCGTATAACCAGTTCAGCCAGTGTATTGATAACTTGCTGCCATACAGCTTTGAAGATATCGCCTTTACGGTACTGCATTACGCCCAAGACAGTGAAGAGCTGAATAAAGCCTCACAACAGCGCTTGGCACAAATCGCCGACTTTGTTCGCTACAGCGATGATGTGGACTTGGTGCTGGTGGCCACTTACACCGACTCTCAAGGGGGCAAGCAGGTGAATCAGGCCTTGTCGGAACGTCGTGCTGCCAAGCTAGAGCAGTATTTCATGGCGATGGGGCTGCCAAAGAACCGTATTCAGGTCGAAGCCTATGGTAAGCGTCGTCCGGTGGCCGATAACTCGACGCCAATTGGTCGAAACAAAAACCGCCGCGTGGTGATATCGCTGGGGCGTACCCTGATTTAGTGTTTATAGCTGGCAGAAAGAAAAGAGGCGCAATGCCTCTTTTTTTACGCCTGTTGAGCGCGTGTGGTCGTACTGTGATCCCCCTGCGCTTTCTTACTTTTGCAACGGCGTCATCAAGCGGGCGCACTACAGTTATTTTGTGCCGGGTTGCAACTTGTTACATGGCACCATAATCACAATAGAGTAAGAAAGGCGGTGGACTATGAAACAACTAGGGATGTTTATCTTAAGCGTAGGGTTGGGAGCCGCAATCAGTGCGGGTACGGCAGTTGCCGGTGATGATGTGGTGGTCGACAGTGATGTTACGAAAGTGGAATCTGAACTGGCGAAGAAAGTGAAAGCCCAGAAGATCACAGTGGAACAAGCCAAAGAAATGGGGCTGAACCGCGCCGAAACCTATGAAGTGACCAGTACGGTGAGTGTGGATAACCTGGAGTTACAGCTCGCTGAAAAATTGAAAGACAGCATCATGCCGTACTATTCCATTGAATATAACGACCCAACCAGTGACGATGAAGCGTATCGTGCGATGGTGACTGAGTACTTTGGTAAGGTCGAATAACCACTGTCGGTGGTTTACGTTCAGCATAGAAACAAACACGCCGCATGTCTGTTATGCGGCGTGTGCGTGAGTAGCCAGATGTGCAGCGCGTTTACTCGGCAGGGTAGACCTTCTCTTTGTATTCACAAAGATCTTCAATGATACAGCTGCCACAGCGGGGTTTACGGGCGATACAGGTGTAACGACCGTGCAGGATCAGCCAGTGGTGTACATCCACTTTGAATTCTTTTGGCACCACTTTCAGTAACTTCTGCTCAACCTCATCCACGTTTTTCCCCATCGCAAATTTTGTGCGGTTTGAGACGCGGAAAATGTGGGTATCAACCGCGATTGTCGGCCAGCCAAACGCGGTGTTCAGTACCACGTTCGCCGTTTTTCGGCCTACGCCAGGCAGTGCTTCTAAGGCGTCACGATCTTCTGGGATTTCTCCGCCGTGTTTTTCCAGCAGAATTTTACAGGTCTTGATGACGTTCTCGGCTTTGGAGTTAAACAGGCCGATGGTCTTGATGTATTCTTTGACGCCATCTACACCCAAATCTAGGATGGCTTGTGGTGTATTGGCTACTGGATACAGTTTGTCTGTGGCTTTGTTGACGCTAACATCTGTTGCCTGCGCAGACAGTAAGACGGCGATCAGCAATTCAAACGGCGTACTCCAGTTAAGCTCGGTTTCCGGATGGGGATTTTCTGCGCGTAGACGTTCAAGGATCTGAACGCGTTTTTCATTGTTCATACATACTTCCAGTCAAAGCCAACAGTGTTTATCGTTTTATTTATGGTGTATTTGTCTGCTTAGGGCAGTGTCCGTGGCTGTTCCATCAGCCACGGCAAGCCGATTAGTGGCGTAAAATGCGGTTAATCGGTAGTGCTTACGCGGGCGCGTTCAATCACTGGCTTCGATTGTGAATGCGTCGCTTTCTGTGCGCGTTTCTTATCAATAACATTTTTCAGTGCGATCATAAAGCCAACGCCAATAAAGGCACCCGGTGGCAAGATCGCTAGCAAGAAGCTGCTGTCAAAGTTAAAGATTTCAATGCGTAATGAGGAAGCCCAGTCACCCAGCAGGCGATCTGCACCGTCAAACAGGGTACCGTTACCCAGCACTTCACGCATCGCACCCAGTACCACCAATGCTGCCGTCATACCCAGACCCATCCACAGGCCATCCAGTACCGCTGGCAGCGGATCGTTTTTAGAGGCAAAGGCTTCTGCACGACCAATGATGATACAGTTGGTCACGATCAACGGAATGAAGATACCCAGTGATTGGTACAGGCCAAAGGTGTAGGCGTTCATCAGCAACTGCACACAGGTCACCAGTGCCGCGATGATCATCACAAACACCGGAATACGCACTTCAGATGGCACCCACTGGCGTACCAGTGACACAATCAGGTTTGAGCCGATCAATACAGCCGTGGTCGCCAGACCCAGACCCAAGGCGTTAGTCACAGTCGCCGAGACAGCCAGCAACGGACACAAACCCAGCAGCTGGACAATGGCCGGGTTATTGTTCCATAACCCGTTTTTCATCAATTCTTTATTCATGGCACTTATTCCCCCTGACAGTTCAGTGGTTGTGCAAACAACGCCGCTTGGTTGTTCTGGTAGTACAGAGACACGCGCTTCACCGCACCCACTACCGCACGCGGTGTAATAGTGGCGCCGGTAAACTGATCGAATTCACCACCGTCTTTGCGTACCGCCCAGCGAGCATCGTCTGCGCCGTTCACTTTTTTGCCGGTGAAGCTGTCAATCCAGTTACTGACACGGGTTTCAATTTTGTCGCCCAGTCCCGGTGTTTCGTTGTGGCTCAGAATGCGCACGCCGGTAACCACGCCAAGTTGGTCCAGGCCAACAATCAGCTTGATCGCGCCGCTGTAACCGTCAGGGGCTATGGCTTCAATGGCCATACCGGTTTTCTGACCGTTTTTCTCAGCAATGTAGGCCGGCATCGGTGTTGTGGTACCCAGTGCCGCTTCATTAGTCAGTAAGGTGCAGCTTTTGTACAACTCATTGTCGTGGTTTGCCGCAGGGACAACCTGATTCAAAATTTTCAGCAGCTGCTTTTGTTGTTGTTCTTCAATTTTGTCGGCTGTCATTAAATGGGTGACCGCGACCAAACTGGTCGATAGCAAGGCAAAGATAGCCAGAATGCCACCGTTTTTCTTCATTGCATTCAGCATGGTAATTCCTTAGTGACCAAACGTACGCGGACGGGTGTAGTAGTCGATTAACGGTACACACATATTGGCCAGCAACACAGCAAACGCGACCCCATCAGGGAAGCCGCCAAAGGTACGGATGAGGTACACCAACACCCCGATCAACGCACCAAAGATCAGACGACCTTTCACTGTGGTTGACGCTGTCACCGGATCGGTCGCGATAAAGAATGCGCCCAGCATGGTTGCCCCTGAGAACAGGTGGAACAGCGGTGAGCCGGTGGTATCCGGGCTGATTAAAAACGCGACAGTGCTCATGACAAACAAGCCACCCAGCATGCCAGCCGGAATGTGCCATTGGATCACACGCATTTTCAGCATGATAAGGCCACCGATCAAAAAGCCGATGTTTACCCATTCCCAACCCAGACCGGCCAAGGTGCCAAATACCGGACCCGACAGAATTTCGGTGGTGGTGTGGCCAGTGGTCAGTGAGGTTTTCAGCGTATCTAATGGCGTCGCCATGGTGACACCATCGACGCCTAAACGTAGCTGGTAGACGCTGAAGCCGTCTGGCGTAAAGCCGGTGAAGATGGCTGACAGGCTGTCAATCAGGCTGACCGGTTGTGCGCTGATCGCAGATGGCGGCAGCCAGGTCGTCATTTGCAGCGGGAACGAGATCAGTAAGACCACGTACGCCACCATCGCCGGGTTGAAGACGTTCTGCCCCAAACCGCCGTACAGATGTTTGGCAATGATGATGGCAGAGAACACGCCAATCACGCTGATCCACCAAGGTGCCAGCGGTGGGATAGCCAAGCCAATCAATACACCCGTTAGCAATGCGGTATTATCGCGCAGGTACGGGATCAGTGGGCGACGGCGCAGTAACAGTACGCCAGCTTCGGCGATCACCGCCAGCAGGGCACACAGTGCCACTTGGATTAATACACCCCAACCAAAGAAGTAACACTGGGCGGCAACACCCAGTGACGAACAAAGGATCACCGTGCGCATCAGGCTGCTGGTGCTGCGGCGGCTGTGGGCATGGGGTGAGCTGGTAATATTAAACGCCACCGTTAGTTTTCCTTATTTTTTTCTTGTGCAGCAAGTTTGGCTGCTTCTTGCGCGGCTTTGCGTGCTTTGGCACGGGCTACCGCTGCTGCTACTGCTGCTTTTTTTGGATCAATCGCTTCAGGCGCTGCCGTTTCAACAACGGCATCAGGAGCTGTTTCAGGAACCGTGTCTGGAACCACGTCAGAAACGTCGTTGTCAGTCACAGGCTGTGCCGCTTTGCGGGCTTTGGCGCGCGCTACGGCAGCGGCGACAGCCGCTTTTTTCGGATCAACCGGTTCAGAGGCGTCTGCATTCAACGCGTTAGCATCCGACGCTTTATCACCATTGCTTGAATCAACAACAGGTTCGTTAGTCGGCGCTTCCGCTTTATCCGCTTCTTGCGCCTTGGCTGCTTCCTGTGCTGCCTTACGGGCTTTCGCACGCGCGACGGCAGCTGCGACAGCCGCTTTCTTCGGATCCGCATCATTGTTTGCAGCGTCAGCAGCCGGTGTTGCGTTCTCTGTAGCATCCGCATTGCCAGCTTGTGCTGCTTTACGGGCTTTGGCACGCGCGACGGCGGCAGCGACGGCGGCTTTCTTCGGATCTACATCGTTGTTTGCAGCATCAGCAGCAGGAGCTGTGTCCTCTGTGGCATCCGCATTGCCAGCCTGTGCCGCTTTACGGGCTTTGGCACGGGCTACGGCGGCAGCGACGGCGGCTTTCTTCGGATCCGCATCGTTGTTTGCAGCGTTAGCAGCCGGTGCTGTGTTCTCTGCGGCATCTGTATTGCCAGTCTGTGCTGCTTTACGGGCTTTAGCGCGCGCTACGGCAGCGGCCACGGCAGCTTTCTTCGGATCCGCATCGTTGTTTGCAGCGTCAGCAGCCGGTGCTGCGTTTTCTGTGGCATCCGCATTGCCAGCCTGTGCTGCTTTACGGGCTTTGGCACGAGCAATGGCTGCGGCCACGGCATCTTTCTTCGCGTCACCGGATGGTGCAGCTTCTGCTGCTGAGTCAGAGGAGGCGTTCTGCTCTGCCGCCAGTTTCGCTGCTTTACGTTCGCGGGCCTCGCGTTTGCGCTCTTCACGCAGCTTGGCCATTTCGCTGTTGTCCGGCTGTGCGGTATCGGTAGTGCCGGCTTTCGCCGCTTCTGCCTGTTTGGCTTTGGCGCGTGCAATCGCCGCTGCAACAGCGGGTTTCTTGTCGGCGTCTTGGCCAGTCGCTGCGGCGGCTTGCTTGGCTTTCACACGGGCAATGGCGGCGGCAACCGCATCGTCACCGCCAGTAGCTGCCATTTCTTTACGGCGATCATCAGCGGCTTTCTTAAAGCGGTTTTCACGGGCGGCTTTTTCACGTTCAAAACGGGCTTGTTTGGCTTCAAAGCGTTGTTTTGCACGTTCCGCATTGGCTTCATCCTGACGACGGGCATAGATTTCTGCTTTCGCCTGACGGTAGTAATTCACCAGTGGGATTTCACTTGGACACACGTACGCACACGCACCACATTCGATACAGTCGAACAGGTTGTATTCTTCACACTTGGCGTAGTCTTTGTCTTTGGCATACCACTGCAACTGCTGTGGCAGCAGGGAGCTTGGACACGCATCGGCACACGCACTACAACGGATACATGCCATTTCGTGGTTATGCAGCGGCAGTTCGCGGCGCTTCGGCGTCAGAATACAGTTGGTGATTTTCGTGATTGGCACATTGGCGTGGGGCAGGGTAAAGCCCATCAATGAACCACCAATGATCACGCGCGGGTATTTCTTGTCAGGTTGGTAGCCGTACTTATCCAACAGATAAGCGACCGGCGTGCCCAGACGTGCAAACACGTTACCGCGATCTTTAAAGGCTTCACCGGTTAGTGTCACGACACGCTCAATCAATGGCTCGCCATCAACAACCGCACGTTTTACGGCAAAAGCGGTACCGACGTTTTGTACCACGACACCGACAGCAGATGAGCGGCCACCCGATGGCACTTCGCGGCCGGTCAGCAGTTTGACCAATTGCTTGGAACTGCCTGACGGATATTTGGTTGGGATCACGCGGATCAGAATGTTGTCTTCTGGCGTGACACACTGTTCTAGCGCTTTGATCGCTTCTGGTTTGTTGTCTTCAATGCCGATCAGCGTCAGTTTCGGGCTGACGATGTGGCGCAGAATACGAATACCTTCAATCACTTCTTGCGCGTAATCTTGCATTAAGCGGTCATCGGCGGTGATATAAGGTTCACATTCTGCCGCGTTGATGATCATGATATCCGTTAAGCCCAAGCTACCCTGTAGCTTACGACCGGTCGGGAAACCTGCGCCACCAAGGCCTGCAATGCCGCTCAGGCGGATGGTATCAATCAGATCACCCGGCTCCATGGCCGTGTAATCGGCAATTTTAGTTTGTGGTGCCCAGGTATCCTGACCATCACTTTTGATCACGATACACAGATCGGTCAGGCCAGAGGGGTGCGCCGTGGTGCGTGCTTCAATGGCCGTCACGGTACCGGATGTTGGCGCGTGGATCGGCACACACATACTCATGTCGCTTTGGGTCAGCGGTTGACCTTTCAGGACCTGATCGCCTACTGCGACCAGAATGTCACCTTTGGTACCAATGTGCTGTTTCAGCGGCAGGACGAGTTCGTCAGGGATCCCTGCTTGGATGATCGGTGTGCGACTGGATAAGGTTTTGTTTTCTGGCGGATGAATACCACCAGGGAAGTCCCACAGCTGACCTTGTTTAATTTGTTCGATAATTGACAGCATGCTTACTTCACCGCGCTTTCTTTATGTTCAACCGAGTCAACAGGCAGATTCACCACAGGGATCTGGTTTAAATCCCATTTCCAGGTGTCAGGTGTCGCCTCTACCGGGATCATCTCAATACAGTCTGTCGGGCAAGGAGACACACACAAATCACAGCCGGTACATTCGTCTTTAATGACGGTATGCAGGGCTTTGGTGCCGCCGACAATGGCATCGACCGGACAGGCCTGAATACACTTGGTGCAGCCAATACACATGTCTTCATGGATAAAAGCGACTTTCTTGACGCTTTTCTCTGGATCGTGGGCAGACTCTTGTACTTCCACGCCCATCAAATCAGCCAGTTTTTCTATGGTCTGTTGGCCGCCCGGAGGACATTTGTTGATCGCATCACCATTGGCAATGGCTTCTGCGTACGGACGACAACCCGGGTAACCACATTGACCACATTGGGTCTGTGGCAAAATGGCATCGATTTGTTCAACGATAGGGTCTGCTTCTACCTTGAAACGGATAGAGGCAAAGCCCAGCAGGAGACCGAAGATAGCGGCAAGGGCTGCAATGGCAATCACCGCGATAAGTAATCCGCTCATCTTACAATTTCACCAATCCAGTAAAGCCCATGAACGCCAGCGACATCAGGCCGGCGGTGATCATCGCAATGGATGCGCCTTTAAACGGCTCCGGTACATCGGCAGCTGCAATACGCTCACGCATCGAGGCAAACAGGACTAACACCAAAGAGAAGCCAACCGCTGCACCAAAGCCGTAAATCACCGATTCAATGAAGTTGTGACGTTCATTGATGTTCAGTAGCGCGACACCTAGTACCGCACAGTTGGTGGTGATCAATGGCAGGAAGATACCCAGTAAACGGTAAAGCGTCGGGCTGGTTTTGTGCACCACCATTTCGGTAAATTGCACGACCACCGCGATCACCAAAATGAAGCTTAGGGTACGTAAATATTGAATGCCCAGCGGGACAAGGATGTAGGTTTCTACCAAATAGGCACACACAGAGGCCAGCGTTAGCACGAACGTGGTGGCTAACCCCATACCAATGGCGGTTTCAAGTTTTTTGGAGACGCCCATGAAGGGGCATAAACCTAAAAATTTTACGAGTACAAAGTTGTTAACCAACACTGTACCTACGAGGAGGAGTAGGTATTCAGTCATACCGTCAAAATACTGTTTGCAAAAGATCCTTGTATTATCTTCCTTTGTGACGTCATTAACAACTCCCTCCGGGCAGGGTTTTTCCCTGTAACGCACATTTCACAACACCAACGTATTGATATAGTGATGATTTTAACAATTGCTTCTCATTCATTATACGAATTGGGTTTGAAAGGGATCATTCGTCATGGGTGCGATCCTGAACAGGCAAAGTAACCCTGTGCTTTTAATGGTGTTTTGTTGCTTTGGTTTGACGTGAAAGGGCTGTGATCCGCCGGATGAGCGTCATGTTATGAAAATGCGGGAATTCGAAAAAGGTATAACGATAAAGGAATTTGTTAGTCATAAGTGGGAAATTTTATCATACAAAGGGCTTGCTTTTTGTCAGCCCTGATAACACAAGGGCTTAGCATAGTTATCCACGGAAACTGTGGATAAGTGTGTTAATGGATGCTTAGGAACACGGATAACTGTTCGTCACTTTGACAGATTGTATGAAAAATAAACGAATGAGCAATAAGGAATAAAGCGCTGTTATTCGGGGGGTCTTGGGATACAGCTGACGATAGTGAAATGATGATGAAGTATAGAGCGGGAAAAAAATTTTACGTAATTTGCTTGTGAATTGATTTATATCAACCCTTGAATAAGTTGTGGGCAAATAACGAGGATGGATATTTTTTAGGGGTATAATTATACGTTTTTGCGTGAAGCTGAACGTAAACTGTACGAGGTGAGGGCGCTGATAATACGCCTTGTTTAAAAAGCAATCAAGGGTTAATCCGCTTTTTATTGGTTGTTCTGCCATCCTTTGTCGTACGTATAGCTATCAAAGCGCCTTGGGGCATGTCTCTATTGACAACCTACGTCAGCGTAGCACAATACGCAGAATACTGTTTATCCAACCAGTTCGGTACCGTTATGGAAAAGTCTGTCAGTAAATCGTTCAAACTTTCATCATCTTATTCGCCCTCCGGGGATCAGCCGACGGCGATCGCACAATTGCTGAAAGGGTTGGATGCCGGCTTAGCCCACCAAACCCTGCTGGGGGCGACCGGTACCGGTAAAACCTTCACCGTCGCCAACGTGATAGCCACGGCGGATCGACCTACCTTGATTTTGGCGCCCAACAAAACACTGGCGGCGCAGTTATACGGTGAGATGAGAGAGTTCTTTCCGGATAATGCGGTGGAATACTTCGTTTCATACTACGACTACTACCAGCCAGAAGCGTATGTGCCGACGACCGATACTTTTATCGAAAAAGATGCGTCGGTGAATGCGCACATCGAGCAAATGCGCTTGTCCGCCACTAAAGCATTGATGGAACGTCGTGATGTCATCATCATTGCCTCCGTCTCGGCGATTTATGGTCTGGGTGATCCGGATTCCTACCTGAAAATGATGCTGCACGTACGTCGTGGCGACATGTTGGATCAGCGTGACATTTTGCGTCGTCTGGCGGAGTTGCAATATACCCGTAATGATATGGCGTTTGAGCGCGGTACGTTTCGTGTGCGTGGGGAAGTGATTGATATCTTCCCCGCAGAATCAGAAAAAGACGCCGTGCGTATTGAGCTGTTTGATGATGAGGTCGATTGCATCAGTGCGTTTGATCCACTGACGGGCACCATTTTGCAGCGCGATATGCCGCGTTGCACCATTTACCCGAAAACCCACTACGTGACGCCGCGTGAAAAAGTCTTAGACGCCATTGAAGGGATCAAAGAAGAGCTGGTTGAGCGTAAGGCCCAACTGCTGGCGAACAATAAGTTGGTGGAAGAGCAGCGTATTACACAGCGTACCCAGTTTGATATCGAGATGATGAACGAATTGGGCTTCTGCTCCGGCATTGAAAACTACTCCCGTTACCTCAGTGGCCGTACCGAGGGTGAGCCGCCACCGACCTTGTTTGATTACCTGCCTGCGGATGGGTTGCTGATCATCGACGAATCCCACGTGACGGTTTCACAGATCGGTGCCATGTTCCGGGGGGACCGCTCCCGTAAAGAAAACCTGGTGGAATACGGCTTCCGCTTGCCGTCCGCGTTGGATAACCGCCCGCTGAAGTTTGAAGAGTTTGAAGCTCTTGCGCCACAAACCCTGTATATCTCTGCGACGCCGGGGAATTACGAAATTGAAAAATCCGGCGGCGACATTGCCGAGCAGGTGATCCGCCCGACCGGCTTGTTGGATCCGCAAATTGAAGTACGCCCTGTTGCCACTCAGGTGGATGACTTGTTGTCTGAAATCCGTATTCGTGCCGCCAAAGGGGAGCGCGTATTGGTGACAACCCTGACCAAGCGCATGGCGGAAGATTTGACTGAATACCTGTCTGAACACGATGTGAAAGTGCGTTACCTGCACTCGGATGTCGATACCGTCGAGCGTGTCGAGATCATTCGCGATCTGCGTTTGGGCGAATTCGATGTACTGGTGGGGATCAACTTGCTGCGTGAGGGCTTGGACATGCCAGAAGTCTCGCTGGTGGCGATTCTGGATGCGGATAAAGAAGGTTTCTTACGTTCAGAGCGTTCGCTGATCCAGACCATTGGTCGAGCGGCCCGTAACCTTGAAGGTCGCGCCATCTTGTATGCGGATCGCATTACCGGCTCGATGGAGCGGGCGATGAACGAAACCAACCGCCGTCGTGATAAGCAGATCGCCTACAACGAAAAACACGGTTTGGTGCCAAAAGCGCTGAATAAGAAAGTGTCTGACATTATGGAGCTGGGCGCACCGGGTAAAGGCAAGACGGTGAACCGTGCCGCACAGCTGCATAAAGTGGCGGAGAAGGGCGCGACCTACAGCACCATGACACCACAGCAGTTGGAAACAGAAATCCAGCAACTGGAAAAAGCCATGTACGATGCCGCGCAGAATTTGGAGTTTGAACAAGCTGCAGAACTGCGCGATAAAATTCACAATTTGCGAGAGCAATTTATTGCTAACAGCTAATCGGCAAGGGCGGGTTTCGTCCTTGCTCTTTTCCTGCCTCAAACACGCTCACCTCTGAGCGCATTCCTCTCCTTTATGCAGATTATGCAAAGGGGGAGGCCGTTCCCAAACGACAGGCAAAAAAAAGCCAACCGATAAGCAGTTCGGTTGGCGTCATTGTTTTAGTGAAAAAAATCCACAAACAACGTCAGTTGGCTAGGTTGACCCTCTAGGAGAGTCATTTCTAATAATGCAGACAGCGTGCCAACTTTTGTATTCCTGATTAATTGCACTTTTTTATTGGCTTAGCGCAAACATTTCCATTTTGCGAAGATAAAAAATCACCGTGCATTTGCATTTTGCGAATCAATATGCGAATCATTATGAAAAATTGCCGGTCAAAGATGTGATAGTAGACTGGGCAAAAAAGTAATACTGATTTTTTTCTTTTGATTACAATTAGTAAAGAGCAATAGGATTTGGAGGGGCAATGGAAAGCAAAACGAGACAGCGCCAAGTCTTAATGGTGGAAGACACGGTGTCAGTCGCGGCGCTGTATAAGTCGTACCTCAACCCCTTGGGCGTCGCCGTCACGGTGGTGGGATCGGGCGCGGAAGCGTTGGCGTTTGTGAAAGACACCATTCCGGACTTAATTCTGCTGGATTTACGGTTACCGGATATGACCGGTATTGAAGTGTTGGAAGCGGTGAAGCGGGATTACGGCGATGTGCCGGTGGTGATCATGACCGCGCACGGGTCGATTGACGTTGCCGTTGAAGCCATGCGCCATGGGGCGAAAGATTTCTTAATTAAACCGTGTGAAGCTGACCGCTTACGTGTCACCGTCAATAATGCGCTCAAGGAAGAAGAGCAGAAAGAGCAAGGTTCAAGCTCCAAGCAAGGCGGTGCACAGTACCAAGGGTTTATTGGTAACAGCTTACCCATGCAGGCGGTGTATCGGGTGATAGAATCGGCGGCCTCCAGTAAAGCAACGGTGTTTATTACCGGGGAAAGCGGAACCGGTAAAGAAGTGTGTGCCGAAGCGGTGCATGCAGCCAGCCCGCGAAATGATAAGCCGTTTGTGGCGTTGAACTGTGCCGCCATTCCGAAAGAGTTGATTGAGAGTGAACTGTTCGGTCACGTTAAAGGGGCGTTCACAGGGGCATCCACAGAGCGTCAGGGTGCGGTCGAGTTAGCCCATCAGGGCACCTTGTTCCTGGATGAGTTGTGTGAAATGGATTTGGATTTGCAAAGCAAATTGCTGCGCTTTATTCAAACGGGCACTTATCAGAAAGTCGGCGCATCCAAAACCAACACGGTGGATGTGCGTTTTGTGTGTGCAACCAACCGCAATCCTTGGCAAGAAGTGCAAGAAGGTCGTTTCCGCGAAGATCTCTATTACCGTTTACATGTGATCCCGGTGTCTCTGCCGCCGTTGCGAGAGCGTGGCGACGACGTGTTGGAAATCGCCCATGCCTTGTTGGCCCTGATGTCACTGGAAGAAGGGAAGAATTTCAGCCGCTTTTCACCCGAGGTATTGACGCTGTTTAAGCAGTACCACTGGCAGGGGAATGTGCGGGAATTGCAGAACGTGATCCGCAATATTGTGGTGCTTAATAATGGGGAAGAAGTCACATTACCGATGGTTCCTCCGCCAATCAATAATGGTGGCGTTAAAATTGCATCGTCTACGGGAGTTGTGTCTGAGTCTGTGCTCGATGAACCTCAAGTTCAACAAACGACTGCTCAACAAGCAGTGGTGAGTCAGCCCGTGTTCAGCCAAATGGTGGATAAATCTCAAGTTGAGCCTTTATGGGTGGTTGAAAAGCGCGCCATTCAGGCTGCCATTGATGCTTGTGATGGCAACATTCCACGTGCCGCAGGACTATTGGAAGTCAGTCCATCAACGATTTACCGTAAATTACAAACCTGGCAGGAAGCGCAAGGTTAGTTGTAGGGAGAGGATTGCATGGCAACAACAATTAATGCTGAAACAATCAAGCGTATGGCGGATGAAGTGGGCCACGATACCTTATTGCTACTGCTAAATGTATTTAGTGACGAGTTGGAGCAGTTTTTCCAGCAGCTTTCAGACCAGCCGTCGCTGAGTCAGGTCAGAGAGATCAGCCATTCCATCAAGAGCAGCGCGGCCAGTTTTGGGGCTGACGAGTTGGCGATGATGGCGCAGGAATGCGAGTTCCGTGTGAAGCAGGGACAAGAACAATGGATGACTGACCATCTGCCGCAGTTTCGGCAGATGGTAGAAGGCGTGGCGATGGAGTATAAGCGCTTAGCCAGCCATGATAATCCGATCAACTGCTTGTCGTAGTTTTTCGCGATCATGGCGCCATTCATGATTGGTTGAGGCAAGTACCGCTACGTGTTGGCGGTATTTGTCTTCAATATCCTGCTGTTTATCTGTCAGTACCGCATCTACCGCACGACCGCCCATTGCACGTTCGCACCAATGCAGCATCTGCTGCAAGCTCATCATGCCCGCCGGGCCTTTTTCTTTATCCAGATTGGTGACAAACACAATCTGCGCGCGGCAGTTTTTCAATGCCACTTTCATTTCTTCCAGTAGCAACGGCGGCATCACGCTGGTTAAAAAGCTGCCAGGGCCGAGCAGAATAATGTCGGCCTCTTGAATGCTGCTCACGGCTTCTTTGGTCGCCGGTACAGCCGGTTCAACGTATAAGCGCTGTGGAATGGCTGCCAGTTCATCGACACTGGTTTCCCCGCAAATGATGTCGCCTTCTGGTGTCATTGCAGACAAATCCGCCGGGTGTTCAGACATGGGTACTATCTGTGTTTTGACCTTGAGCATGTCACAGATCAGGGTAATGGCTTCCAGTGGACGGATAGATAAATTATCCAGCGCCTTGAGCATCAAGTTACCCAGGTTGTGGCCATTGAGTTCGCCGTTGCCACGAAAACGGTATTCAAAGATCATCGACCCGACAGACGGTTCAGTGATCAGCTGATTAATACAGTTACGGGTATCACCCCAAGCAATACCACCTTGGCATGCACGAATACGTCCTGTGGAGCCGCCATTGTCAGTCGTGGTCACGATCCCGGTGACATTGCTCCCATAGTCGGACAGTGCCGATAAAATACGCCCGAGCCCATGCCCGCCACCAATGGCAACGATTTTGGCATGAGTTGGATTTTTCCCTGTTGAGTTAGACATGATTCATCAAATGGTGTGATCAAGATTAAATAAGTGCGCAGTTTACTGCGTTGTGGGCCATGAATACAGCCCTAGCGCGGTACGGTGGTATATTAATCACGTTTGGTATGCTTTCTTTGAATACATTTCCACCAGTTCGAGAACTGGCAGACAAAAAAACACCCTCATTCCAAAGGTGGGAGAGGGCGAAAAGACAACAGCGGTAGCAAGTAAAAGGGTTAGCGAGGCATGCGCCGATCAGTGCGGTTTTTGCATGATGCTCATCAAGTAGTCATAGGTGTTTTGGCAGTTGGGGGCCTGAATGAGTGCTTGTTTTTCACTGGCAGGCACGGGCAGCAATTCCAGCCAACGCTGACACAGCCAGCTTAAATTGTGGTATTGCTTGTCTTCATGCAGATTGTCCAGCTCAGGGTGTTTGGTGAACATAATTTTTAGCTTATCGGCCAGCACTTCTTGATCGTGGCGAACGGCGGTATCAGGCCATTGGGGAATACTGTCGCAGTGCGCGGTAAAAAAGCCGTTATCGTCTTCATCCAGACTTTCGATTTGTAGCGCTTCATGACCCGCGACAGTGGCAATGAGGGCGCCATCTTTCATGGAAGTGTCAAAATCTTCGACAGTCACCCGGGTACAGACGCCGAAAAAGTGGTGACCGGTGTCATCGGTGTCAAACATGCACACACCGAAGCTATCCCCCTGTTTGAGAGCGGTTTTAAAAGCGTCCATTTGCGGGCCTGGTGCCACGCGGATTGGGATTCGGCCACCAGGCAGGATATGACGTTTTTGGAAAATTAACGGAATCGTATGTTTCATTGCCATCCCCTTTTGTTGTCGTTTAATTGATAGGGGTGCAAATGTGATGCCGAAAAATTGTACCAGGCGGAAAAAGCCTACGAGCCCGTCTTTACACGGATTATGTGTGTGATGGAATAGTTGTTGATTGCATTTCGCAACGGGTTGCGCCACTGTTTCGATGCAAAATGCGAATTATTTTTGATTTGCGATGATTTTCAATGCGCTGTCACTGGGTAACAAGGCCAAATGGCTTTGTTCGTCGAAGTACCAGCCTTTAATCACTCCCTTTTCCTGCATGTCTGTAAACCCGTCTATCACCAGTTGTGCTTGCTCATGTGCCATGGCAGCATCAAGCCCTTCTTCACGCTGAAGATAGAGTGCAATATCATCAATTGTCGCTGATTCAATAATGTTGGACATAATATCCTCACAAGATGTAAGAAAAACTGACAGTATTCCCTTTAGTAGTATTGTCGTGAAAACGCCTGAACGGTAGAATGCGGCACGAAATTTTTGCTGCGGTTTGCTACTTCGGCATTTCATCTGATATTTTTATAACTATTACGCTGTTGTATTTCGTTTGGTTCAATCCGGCAATACAACTGCCATAGCTCCGAGCTCTGCCTGCTAAGTTGCCTGTTTGGGATATGCGTGCTGAGCCAGTGACGTTGAGTCACCAGGGTCGATGTAGAAATGCCTCGGCCTCCCGTACTTGGAAAGGTGTTCCGTGGCGAAACCATTTGAAGATAATTTTCATCGCAAGTTTTACTACTTGCGTCTTTCTGTTACTGACGTTTGTAACTTTAAATGTACCTATTGCTTGCCGGACGGGTATCACCCGGGCGAGAAGAAGAAGCCGTCGTTTTTGTCGCTGGAAGAAATTCAGCGCGTAACGGGCGCGTTTGCCCACTGTGGCACAACGAAGGTACGTATCACTGGCGGTGAGCCAAGTTTGCGTCGTGACTTCACTGACATTATCCGCACCGTAGCTGAACAGCCGGGGATCCGTAAAGTGGCGACCACCACTAACGGTTACCGCATGGCGAAGCATGTGGCGGAATGGCGTGAAGCGGGGCTAACCCACATCAATGTGAGTGTGGATAGCCTGGATCCGAAAATGTTCTACCAAATTACCGGTGAGAACATGTTCCATCAGGTGATGGAAGGGATCGATGCGGCTTTTGACGCCGGTTTTGAGCAGGTGAAGGTCAATACCGTTCTGCTTAAAGATATGAACGCGCAGCAACTGCCTCAATTCCTTGATTGGATCAAAACACGTCCGATTCAATTGCGCTTTATTGAGCTGATGCAAACCGGTGAGATGGACGATCTGTTCAAAAATCACCATGTGTCAGGCACCAGCATTCGCAATCACTTGATCGCTAACGGTTGGGTGTTGAAGATCAAGAGTAACAATGACGGTCCGGCTCAGGTATTCTGTCATCCTGATTATCAGGGTGAGATTGGCCTGATCATGCCTTACGAAAAAGATTTCTGTAAGAGCTGTAACCGCTTGCGTGTCTCGGCGTTGGGTAAACTGCATTTGTGTTTGTTTGGCGATCACGGTGTGGATCTGCGTGATTTGCTGCAACGTGACGATCAGCGCGATGAACTGATTGCACGTATTCAGGGTGGTCTGGACGAAAAAGCCGTCAGCCATTTCTTGGATCAGGGCAACACCGGCATGACACCGAACCTGGCTTCTATTGGCGGCTGAGCCCGCCCTTTCATACATTTTTCTGTTGGAACAAAAACGGATGAACCAATTTACGCATATTAATGCTTCTGGTGAAGCAAACATGGTGGACGTTTCTGCTAAAGCTGAAACGGTACGAGAGGCGCGCGCGGAAGCTTTCGTCCATATGGCACCAGAAACCCTGCAGTTGATCGTTTCAGGTCAGCATCACAAAGGTGACGTGTTCGCCACTGCTCGCATTGCCGGTATTCAGGCGGCGAAAAAGACTTGGGATCTGATCCCGCTGTGTCACCCGCTACTGCTGTCAAAAGTAGAAGTACAACTGGAAGCGATTGAAGCGGAAAACAAAGTCCGTATCGAATCATGCTGTAAGCTGGCGGGTAAAACCGGCGTAGAAATGGAAGCGCTAACTGCCGCTTCTGTGGCTGCGCTGACGATTTATGACATGTGTAAAGCCGTGCAAAAAGACATGGTGATCAGTCAGGTGCGTTTGTTGGAAAAAACAGGCGGCAAATCCGGTCATTTTAAGGTGGAATCATGATTAACGTTCTTTTCTTTGCACAAGTGAAAGAGCTTGTGGGTGTTGATCGTCTGGAAGTGGCGGCAGAATTTACGACGGCGGAAGCACTGCGTCAGCACTTGGTAACACAAGGCGACAAATGGGCATTGGCACTGGAGCCGGGTAAATTGCTGGTGGCGGTTAACCAAACCATTTGTGCATTGGATACTGAAATCAAAGGTGGTGATGAAGTGGCTTTCTTCCCGCCTGTAACAGGGGGCTAATCATGATCTCTGTTCAGTTTGACGATTTTTCGGTGGCGGATGAGTATGCCGCATTGTCGCAGGGCACTGAAGCCGGTGCCGTGGTGACTTTTATCGGTAAAGTGCGCGACTTCAACCAGGGTGACAGTGTGACGGGCTTGTCGCTGGAACACTACCCGGGCATGACAGAAAAGTCATTGGCTGCGATTGTGGATGAAGCGAAAAGCCGCTGGCCGCTACTGAAAGTGCGTGTGATCCACCGTGTGGGCGATTTAGCGCTGGGCGATCAGATCGTGTTTGTGGGCGTGACCAGCGCACACCGTGGCGCGGCCTTCCAAGCCTGTGAGTTCATCATGGACTACCTGAAAACCCGCGCACCGTTCTGGAAGAAAGAACAAACGCCGGATGAATCGCGCTGGGTGGATGCCCGTGAGACCGATACTTCAGCCGCTGACCGTTGGGTTGATAAATAATCTTTCGCGCCTAGTTGCGTTGAAAGACTGAAAAAATACCTGCTAAATGTGCAGGTATTTTTTTGTGCTTTTTCTGCTTCGTGCTTGCAGCATAAGACGCAGGCGCCATGCTTTACTCGCTTACTCGCTTACTCGCTTACTCGCTTACTCGCTTACTCGCTTACTCGCTTACTCGCTTACTCGTATTTTTCCATCTGTTTGTATC
>NZ_LDOV01000032.1 GCF_001029435.1 Photobacterium aphoticum
AATCCTTCTCCCTCCACCATCCTTCAAGCCAGTTGCGAAAGCGACTGGCTTTTTTCATATCGGTACGCTGTAAATACGCTATGAATACATTGGAAATACGCCGTATAAACTGTTTTCACCTCTCTCCTACGATATTGCCCTAAACCGGTGAGAACGCTAAACCCATCACCATGAGACAATCTCACAGACTCCATGCTGCTGGCCTAATCAGTAAAGCCAATAAGGGATACCATCGTTGAACGTGAATTCCCGCGCATTCCCAGCCCCCTGATATTCAAGGCTTTGGTTGCCACTGACGCCCCCTGGTTCTCTCCCCAGAAAATAGCATTGCGCTAATGAATCGTTCACCTCATTCAGCCTTGCTTGTACCTTCTCTGCATGCCTTCCATTTTACCTATCGATATCACGACAAGTTACGTCTGACACCCGCCCTTAGTGACTCTTCACAAACAAGCATGAAGGGGAATAACGTATAACATTTTCCTGACATCCCCCCTTACTTTTGTCCTCAACCACTCGCCATTTGACCTCACAAAAAATGTCAGCGCCTGTCATTACCCATAAAAAAACATCAAAACATTGATTTAAATAATAAATATTTCGTTTGTCGTCAAACGCATGCTCACAGTTTTTATAACGTCGCTATAACTTCTCCCTCTGACTGTCAGCCTCTAAGATTTCCCTCAGCCAAGCACACGAAGGGGTGTCATAGTCCATTTGCGCGCTTGGCTGAAACTTGAGTGATGTACTCAGCAAATGTGTATTTCTTGCATCTTTTATTAAGACTGCTTTGGGGAATGGACGCCTCTTTTTTTTCGCTCTATATCGCCATGTCTACGTGATAGCCAATATGGTAACGACCGATAGACAGTGCGATAGCCAATGCACGATCAACCGTGTTACAGCAAAGGCGATAACAAAAGACACGATGGAGCAGTAAGCAGTATCACGCAGTACTTTCAAACGTTAGACCATCAATATCGGCACCATTACCCACAATGAGCAAAGAGAACCACACCTGTCACCACCCGGCACTGGTGAAAATTAAGCGCAATATCTTCCAACGCTTTATCTATAAGGCGATTTACTACTGCAACACCTGCGATACGTACATTCGGTTGAAATAAGTCATGAGCCAAGATAAACGACACGTTCGCCTTATCATTCGCAAGCAGCACGATGAACACCTCCGCGCCGTGAGACAAAAAATGCTCGCGGCAATGCGAGAAAACAAAACCACCGCCAAGCCTCTCACTTCACGCCATTCGTCACATCGTCCACTCTAAGCCCAAAAGCACGGATGCTGGCTTAAAAAGCCGCTTGTCTCTCGCATTATCCATCCAACCGTTACCTATTTTTCTGTACACCTTCTACACTAAAAACAGGACACACAGTAACGGACAAGGACATGTCTACTCTTTCGGCTCGCCTCGCGTCAGCACGCGTACTCATTGTTGATGATCAACCCAGTGCAGCACTCATGCTGAAAAGCGTGCTCCAAACACTGGGGGTAAAAGACGTGGATATTGCCCACGATCACCGACAAGCTATCACGGCCTGCCGAAAACATGCCTATCGGATACTGTTTGTGGATTATCACCTCGACGGTCCCATCACCGGCCCGGAGCTGATTCATCTTTTGAAAAAACGCCAACACATCACGCCTTTTTGCGGACTGGTGATGCTCTCTGGCGATCGCTGTACCGAAGTGATCCTGACCGGCCTGACCCTTGAGCCGGATGCCTTTCTGACAAAACCCCTGACCGCGCAGCGCGTACAAAAAACCTTGGCTGAAACGTTACAAGACATCACTCGCCGCCAGCCGATTTATGACGCTATCGCGCAGAAGACTCCCCAACAGGCGATTCGCTTATGCCAGCACACCCTATCGCATCACGGCTATCACCCGAAACTGGCGGAGTTACTGTGGTCATTGCTGATACAAACCCAACAATGGGCTGCGCTGGATGCCTCGTTGGCCCAATGGCAAACCCAGCCACCCAATGCACACTGGCAACGGTTTCACGCCCGCAGCGTCCACCAGCAAGGTGATGTCGCGCAAGCCATCCGTTTACTGGAAACCCAGCTAACACGCACACCGTTACACTTACCCCTGTATGATGAGCTGGCGGATTATCTGGCGGAAAACGGCCAATTGCACCAAGCGTTGGCCATTGCGAAACAGGTCTTTGCCTTTACCCCAAGCATTCATCATCGCGCACTCAAAGTAGCGCAATTAGCTGCTCGAACAGATAACACCGAGTTATTGATCAAAGCCGGGCGAACACTGGCCAGTCATTTACCGATCATCGATGTGGGCTGGGTAGTCAGTTTGGCAAAATACATGGCCATTTTTGAAGGAACCTACTTCGCGCAGTCGTCGGCCGCTTTTCAGCGTGAATTGAAGCAGGCATTAAAGGGGATTGATCACAAAGCGCAGCGTCGGTTACTGCCTGCACAGCGACCTTACTTAAGCTGCTACGGACATGTGGTAATGGCAAGACTGCAACTGGGCAATCAGCAGTCGCTCAAGGCCAAGCGACGCATATTGATGGGATTGTCCGGCTATTTTAATCAGCTTTCGCGTTTGCCTTCAGTGATCTTGGCGGATGCACTGCCGGTATTGATGCACCTTGGGGAGATCCAATTGATCACCGCCTGTAAACGGGTATTGGCCAACCGGGATCAATTTGATGAGCACAGTGCGCAACGCTTGCAGGCACTCAATGCCAATGCTGCACTCATTCAAGCACTCTCACCGCTGGAAAGTCAGCTGCATGATGCCGCAACACTGCTGACGATTGCACCGCATCAGGCAGTGAGCCACTATCGCAATATCTTAAAAGTGTATCCACTGTGCAGTGAAGCCAATTTGGGCTATCTGCAATGCCAGTTAACACTGGGGCAGACACCGGATGCTGACGCACTGCTGGCCATTCAAGGTATGCCACTGCCCGACTCACTGGCCGCTTGGCGTCAACGCTTACTGACACAATGGGCGGCCTACCGCACGACGGTCTCCGCCCCTTGGCACCGTCACACATTGGCTTACCGCTTTCCGTCGATACAAGATGCCTCAGACAGAGACTGTGGTGATCCGCGTATTACGGCTTTATTGCCCCGCACACCCAGTGCGACAACCGCATAACCAAAAAGCTTGCCTGCTCAACGACCAAGCACACTTTACTCACGGTGCATCAACCTCGCGAATGGGCTGAGGTGAAATCCAGATCGGGCCCAACCGGCACAATACGGGTCGGGTTAATCGTCGCGTGACTGAAGTAGTAGTGACGTTTGATATGGGCGATATCGACAGTGTCAGCAATGCCCGGCTGCTGATACAAGGCTTTGAGGTAATCCTGCAAATGCGGGTAATCGGCAATACGGCGCTTATTACACTTAAAGTGCCCCACATACACCGCATCAAAACGCACTAATGTAGTGAACAACCGCCAGTCCGCTTCGGTGATCTGGTCGCCAGTTAAGAAACGGTGTGTTGCCAAATGGGCGTTCACTCGATCCAGCGCGGCAAACAAGCTTTCATAGGCCTCTTCATAAGCCGCTTGCGTGGTGGCAAACCCACAGCGGTACACGCCATTGTTGATCGCCGGATAGATCAACGCATTCCATTGCTCAATGTCATCCTGCAAGGCCGCCGGATAATAGTCATCCGTATTGCCAGTGATCCCATTAAAGGCGGTATTAAACATCCCCATGATCTCAGACGACTCATTGCTGACGATCGTCTCTGTCTGCTTATCCCACAGCACAGGCACTGTGACACGACCGGTGTAATCCGGCTTGGCTTTCGTATACAACTGATGCAGAAAATCCAGCCCATACAGTGGTTCAGGCTGCTCAAAGGCCCAGCCTTTCTCCAGCATATCCGGGCTGACTACCGTGACATCAATGTGTGGCACCAAGCCTTTCAGTTGACGCATCACCAATGTTCGATGCGCCCACGGGCAAGCCAGTGACACATACAAGTGATATCGGCCAGATTCAGCCTGAAAACCTTGTTTCCCCTCAGGGCCCGGCTGGCCATCCGGTGTCAACCAGTGGCGAAAACCGGCATCTTCACGGATAAACTTGCCGTCATTGCTCTCGGTGTCATACCACACATCATGCCACACACCCTGTACTAACTTACCCATCGTTCATTCCTCATCGGTTCAATCGCATTCCAGTGTTAAAACGAGTATAGGAAGATTGTCCGTACATGTCGGCAGGGCAAATTGAACCGACTCATTCAAAATAATTGAACAAGATAAGAGCGACGATCAGGGCTCCGTACGCGACTTCATCGAATGAACTTGTTATAAATAAACAATAAGATGAACGCGCCTAAGGTCGCCGTCACCAAGCTGCCGATGTTCACCCCAGTCGCCGCACCCAAGCCAATGAACGAACCGACCCAACCGCCCACAAAGGCACCACCAATCCCCAGTGCCATGGTGGCAATCCAACCGCCCCCATCATCACCCGGCATTAACCACTTCGCTAACGCCCCTGCCAGTAGCCCTAAAATGATCCACGAAAAAATACCCATCGCTGACTCCTCAGTTGTGATCGAGATGAATCATGGTTCAGCATAGACGAGATCTTTTACACACGACGTTTCACTTCCTGCTCACAATGTGTGTTAGTATTTTTTCCATTCCTGTCACCTCATACCGCTATGAGGTTGCCTTCCGGACACTGGCTTAACGCCAACGCACAATTGGAATAATAAAATGAAAGTCATCTCCTTCAACATCAATGGATTACGCGCCCGTCTTCACCAACTTAAAGCGCTCATCGACAAACACCAGCCGGATGTGATCGGCCTACAAGAAATCAAAGTGCACGATGAAGCCTTTCCGCTAGAAGACGTTGAAGCCATGGGCTACAAAGTCTACTTCCACGGCCAAAAAGCCCACTACGGTGTCGCGATGCTGTGTAAGCAAGAACCACTGGAAGTGCGTAAAGGCTTCCCGACCGATGATGAAGACGCGCAACGCCGCATGATCATGGCCACTTTTGCGCAAGAAAACGGTAAAACGCTGACGGTGCTGAACGGTTACTTCCCGCAGGGTGATAATGTTAGCCATGAAACCAAGTTCCCGGCCAAAGAGAAGTTCTATGCCGATTTGATGACTTACTTAAACGGCCACCATACAGCTGATGATGAGCTGATCATCATGGGCGACATCAACATCAGCCCTATCGATTTAGATATCGGCATTGGCCCGGCTAACGCCAAACGCTGGCTGAAAACCGGTAAGTGTTCTTTCCAGCCGATTGAACGTGAATGGCTGGCCACCCTGCTGAACTGGGGCGTGGTCGATACCTTCCGCCAACTGCACCCAACCGTTGATGATCAGTTCTCGTGGTTCGATTACCGCTCGAAAGGCTTTGATGACAATCGTGGCCTGCGTATTGACGTGATCCTGGCAACGCCATCATTGGCCGCACGCTGTGTGGACGCGGGCATTGACTATGAACTGCGTGGTATTGAAAAACCGTCTGATCACGCGCCGATCTGGTCAACGTTCCAGTAAGCACGTCGCGCCGTTTCGCCAAGAATTCTCACACGTACCAGGGTTAAGGAGAGACAATGAAACTGTTCGTATTTGATCACTGCCCGTTTTGCATCAAAGCCATGATGGTGGCGGGTTACAAACAGCTGGATGTCACACTGGTGTATTTACAAAACCACGATGTGGATGCACGTATCGACAAAGTAGGTGCCAATTTAGTGCCTATTTTGCAAAAAGCTGACGGCAGCTACATGGCAGAAAGCTTGGACATTGCGGCGTATTTGGATGCGCTGGACGGCCATCCGCAACTTGCGCCCGCTCAACACAGCGAGCGTATTGATGCATGGATGGCACAGGCTCGCCCTGACAGTGGCAATTTGTTATTCCCGCGTTGGATGATGATCAGCCTGCCGGAGTTTGGCTCACAAGCGGCAAAAGACTGGTTCATCAAAAACAAAACCGCCATGATTGAACAACCGTTTGATCAGGCGTTTGCCCGCAGCGAGGAGTATCTGGCTGGGCTAAATACCCGTTACGAGGCGCTGGATTGGTTAACACTGCCTTCAGAGCGTGATAACCGCCTGAGCTACGATGACGTCAACCTGTTTCCAGCACTGCGTAATCACACCGTGATCAAAGGGATCCAATTCCCGCCTCGTGTGCGTCAATACATTGAGGAAGTGGCCGCCTTAACCGGCATTACGCTGTACGACGACGTCGCCGTTTAACATGATAACGCCCGCATTACACAATGCGGCATGCCATCCACACACTTCACAACGCCACCTCCCGTGGCGTTGTTTTTATTGCGTCTACGGACAGCCCTTTTAACGTCCATACACATCATAATTGAAATACGACGCAGCAATATTCTGATAGATGCCTTTGGCACGAATGGCAGTAATCGCCTCATTCAAGCGCTGTCGCAACCGGGTATCATCCGGCCGTACTGCAATCCCAAACCCGTTACCAAACCACTGTGGATCACTCAATGACGGTCCGACAAAACCAAACTGCTGCCCGCCCGGCACATTCAACATTACCGCTTCCAGCACAGGCGCTTCACCGAGCACGGCATCCACTCGTCCTTTGACCAAATCGGCATGCGCTCCTTCCATGGTTGCAGAACGAATGATCCGGTTTGTCAGCCCAAACTGTGCCGTTACGTAATCATCTTGCACGGTATCTTTGACCACGCCGAGCACCTTGCCTTGCAAGCCTTCAGGGGTGAAGGTTAAATCAGCATCGCGCCGCGCCACATACCGGCTGGGCAACTGGGCATATTTTTCGGTAAACGCCACCTGTTGCTGCCGCGCTTCAGTGATCGACATCGCTGCAATAATCGCGTCATAGTGGTGAGTTAACAAATCAGGGATCAGATCCGGCCACGCTTGCGCCACAATCTCACAGCGTACCGCCATCTCACGACACAGCGCATGAGCAATATCCACATCAAAGCCCATGACCCGACCATTTGGCTCTGTCCAGCTAAAGGGAGGGTACGCCCCTTCTACCGCAAAACGCACGGTCTCTTGTGGCGGAGGTGAAACACTGGCCTTCACCGTGATGGTGTGTCCAAGCAAGACAAGGATCACAAGACAGAGATCGCGAAGACGGCCACTCACCGCACGCCAGCTTGCTATCAACAACGGTTTTTGGACGGCCTGATGTACTGCACACTCACGCTTCATACGCCTCTTTCCCCCCCAATTCATAACCCCATTCACCGTTAAGCACAGCCATTCGGCACACTCACAAGGCACGCCAGCCATGCTCAGCCACGAGACACACGCCCCGTTACCGCCCATACAACAGAAAAATAATTCAAACAACACGCATAAAAAATCAAATGGAAGCATAATTTCAATTTGCTTCAAGCCTATACATACGATAGCTTATGCGGATAAAATGCGCCTAGCTCCATGATTAACGGATAAACCATGATTAGCTCTCTCTTGAAAAAAGTTACTGACGGCATACCTTGCAGCTTAGTCCTTGTTTCAATTTTCTTTTCTGTCTTCAGCCATGCCAGTAATGACGCGGCAGAAAAACCGGTTATTCTCACCATTGTGCCGGAGCATCAGGATCAGATCGTCGCGAACTTTAACCCGTTCTCCAAGCTCAGCATGCCAACCACGCATCAATTCATTTTTGAGCCACTGATCATTTTCAATACTCTGCAGAACAACAAGCCAGAATACCGTCTGGCGGTACACTATCGACTGGATAAAGATCTTAAAGGGATCAGCTTTACCCTGCGTAAAGGCGTGAAATGGTCTGACGGCACACCGTTTACGGCCGATGATGTGTTGTTCTCATTTTCTCTCACCAAACAACGTCCTGATCTCGATGCCAATGCGATCTACCAGTGGATCGACTACGTGGAAAAACGTGGCTCCCATGAAGTGTATATCAAGCTGAAAAAACCGAATGCACTGGTGGCCTACACCCTCGTGCTACAGCCGATTGTGCCTAAGCACCAATGGGACAACGTCAAAGACATTACCACCTACACCAATGCACATCCGATCGGTACCGGGCCGTTTACCGAAATCAGCCATATGGATGACGAGGAATATGTGCAATGTGCCAACCCGTATTACTGGCAGGCTGATCAGCGCCATATTGACTGCTTGCGCTACCCGAAAGTGAGCAACAATGAGGAATTCATTCGCCGTATCGCGAATGGAGAATTTGACTGGAGTGGCAGCTTTATCCCTGACATTGATCGCCGCTATGCGTCGTTTTCGCCAAACTTTAAATATTGGCTGCCGCCAGCCAGTAACATCAGCATTATGTTCAATTTCAAAACCGCCAATCCCGAAATTCGGGACGTGTTTTCTAATGTCCAGTTCCGCCGCGCCGTGTCGATGTCGATTCAGCGCCAGTTACTGATTGATATTGCTGCATTTGGTCAGGGGGAGCCGTCACGCTATGCCTCTGGGGTCAGTCCGCAATTTAAAAACTGGGTTGATCCGGTCAGCACAGAAAAATACCTGCCATTCATGACGTTCAATCCGCAGTTGGCCGCCAATCGCTTAGATAAATTGGGGATCGTGGATCACAATGGTGACGGGTGGCGGGAACTGCCTTCCGGCAAGCCGTTGACCCTGTCCCTGCTCACCCCGTACGGATGGTCAGATTTCAATACTACCGCTTTGCTCGTCAGTGAGATGCTGGGCCGCATCGGTATTCATGTGGTGCCGCAAGAGTGTGAGTACAGCCGGTTTGTGCAACGCCTGACGGAGGGGGATTATCAGATCGCGCTGACTAACTACCCGGAAGGGTCAACGCCGTTTAAGTATTTTGATACCGCCTTCAACAGTGACTATCAGGCGCCACAGTACCCCCGCTATGCGATGCACTTTTATCAGAATCCGGAAATTGACCATTTACTGTCCCAGTTCCCGCTGACGACCAATGCCTATCAGCGTTTGGCGATCATTCGCCAGCTTAACCGCATTACCGCCAGCCAGCAGATCACGGTGCCGTTGTACAACACGGTGCAGTTTTACCAGTACAACACATCACGCTTTGAAGGCTGGTTCAATGAAGAGAACCCTGTGGCGAGCCCGCTCGCCTGGCCGCAGGTGCCTGAGCGTTTACTGCATGTACTGGCATTGCGCCCCAAACAGCAGGCCACTGCGATGCCTGCAGGCCAAGCACCAACAACAGTGACGACTGAAACATCCGCACCCGCCACTCACACTTCCGTGCAGTAACCTGCACACTGTAAAAAGGGCAACCGTCTGGTTGCCCTTTTTCAATTCTCAGCCCTGTTTCGCCGCGAGTCAGTCTTGCTTTTCACACATGGACTCAGCACTGCAACATTCATCACGCAGGAAGCCAATTACCCCATCCAACATGTCATATTGCGGCACACAGTAGAGGGTACGCCCGTCACGCTCTTGCTTGAGCAATCCGGCCGACACCAAGCCCGCAATATGATGGGACAAGGTCGATCCCGGGATCCCCAATTCTTCTTGTAACTTCCCGACCGGTAAGCCCGCGTGGCCTGCTTTCACCAGATGCTTATACACACCAAGTCGTGTCGGGTGTCCTAATTCTTTCAACGCTTTCGCGACGGCATCCAGCTCCATATTTTCCTCTCACAAATCGCTGTCGATGGATAATTCGATAATAGCAGAATCAATCCATCCAGAGCCACTGCCCCGCCCGTCTTCCTGGCTGCATTGACGGCGATCACATTTAGGTTTCTGGCAAAGAATTGGGTATACTCCGTGCCACTCAACATCTTCCAACGAGAGCAATAATGCAAACATTTATTCCGGGTAAAGACGCCGCGCTTGAAGTGTCTATCGAGCGTTTTCAAACCAAACTCAAAGATCTGGGCTTTAACATTGAAGAAGCTTCTTGGCTAAACCCAGTCCCTAACGTCTGGTCAGTACACATTCGCGATGTGGACGCACCGATGAACTTCACCAACGGTAAAGGCGCGACCAAAAAAGCCGCTCTTGCGTCTGCACTGGGTGAATACTTTGAACGTCTGTCGACCAACTACTTCTACGCCGATTACTACCTGGGCGAAGACGTGGCAAACGGCGATTTCGTGCATTACCCGAATGAAAAATGGTTCCCGATTGATCTGGAAGATAACCTGCCACCAGAAGGTATTCTGGATGAGCGTCTAAGCCAGTTCTACGATCCAACGCTAGAGCTGCTAGGCACCGATCTGGTGGATCTGCAATCGAGCAACATGGAGCGCGGCGTGTGCTGCCTGCCGTTCGAGCGCCAGAGCGACAAAGAAACGGTTTACATTCCAATGAACATCATTGGCAACCTGTACGTGTCTAACGGCATGTCAGCGGGTAACACCAAGACCGAAGCGCGTACTCAGGGCTTGTCTGAAGTCTTTGAACGTAAAATCAAAAACCGCATTATTGCTGAGCGCATCAGCCTGCCGGAAATCCCTGCCGAAGTGATCAACCGCTTCCCGGGCATCAAGGCCTCTATCGATACGTTGGAAGCAGAAGGCTTCCCTATCCTGTGTTACGACGCGTCACTGGGTGGTAAATACCCAGTGATTTGTGTGGTACTGCTGAACCCAGAAAACAGCACCAGCTTTGCATCATTCGGTGCCCACCCGCGCTTTGAAGTGGCGTTTGAGCGTACCGTGACGGAATTGCTGCAAGGCCGTGGTCTGAAAGATCTGGACGTGTTCCCTGAGCCGTCTTTCGACAACGAAGAAGTGAGCGATCACCACAACCTGGAAACCCACTTCATCGATTCATCAGGTTTGGTGTCTTGGGATCTGTTCAAGAGCGAACCTGACTTTGACTTCGTTGACTGGAACTTCAGCGGCACATCAGAAGAAGAATTCAACCACCTGATGGCGCAACTGCATGCAGAAGGCACCGATGCCTACATCGCTGATTACGATCACCTGGGCGTGGATTGCTGCCGCATCATCGTACCGGGCTGGTCTGAAATCTACCCGGTTGAAGAGCTGATCGAAGCCAACAACAACGTGGCGATGGAATTGCGTGAAACCTTGCTTGCTATCCCAAGCGTCGAGTGGGATGCCGAGCAATACGCTGAAATGTATCAGATTCTGGAAGAAGAAGGCTTTGATGATTTCAACCGTCTGTATGAAATCATTGGTCTGGTGCCACAAGCGGGCGATGCATGGCAAACCTTGCGTATCGGTGAGCTAAAAGCCCTATTGGCACTGGCCGGTGGCGATCTGGAATTGGCACTAGAGCACGCGAGCTGGTGTGTGGACTACAACGTGTCAACTTACTCTGCAGAGCGTGCGCGTTTCTTCCGTTGTCTGGTGACCAGCCTGAAACTGGCGCTGGACGAAGAGCGCGATCCGGCACAGTACAAAGCGGTATTTGAGCGCATGTTTGGCGCTGAAACGGTCGCAGCGGCGTGGGGCTCAATTGAAGGTTCTGTTCGTTTCTATGGTTTGACAGCGGGCGATCTGAGCATGGCATCGTTCCCGGCACACCAGAAACTGATGGCGTCTTACCACAAACTGCAGGCGGCAAAACGCGCACACGCGGCCAAATAACCCCTGCGCCCCTGTTTTCATCCTAGGATGAAGCACGATAACATCAATAAGACCGTGCCAGTCACACACTGACACGGTCTCTGTTGTTGTTTGGTTACATTTTTTTGCGTGGTCAAAACTCAAAAATAGTTGAATAGCGTGTTGAATTTTTCAACAAACAGTTATTCACAAAATCACCAATAACCCCGCCTGTCCCCCTCGTATCCCCACTCTACAAAAAACCACTCAAAACATAAGGTTAAATAAAAACACCCCGTGAAAATAATGCCTTAAATGATATTTTTCTCTATTAAAATCAGTTCATACCTGATCACATTTGTTCTTTACACTCAATTTTTTTTGGTTATCTTCTTAGAATATTTTAGTGACAGTGATCGAGATCAATTCCATTCTTGTAGACAAAAGGTAAACTGCGGCGAAATTTGGTGAAAATTAATTACAGGCTCGTAGCGCAGCACCTGAAATGAGCACTTTCAGGCTATGACGTCGTAATTTCATCAAAACAATAAGAATTATTTTTTAACGTAGAACGAGGCACTTATGTCATCACAAGAAAGAAGTTATCAGGAGCTTCACCGCCCTGCATCTGACTTCGCTAGTCGTTCAGACTATCTTGATCATGAGTTGCAAATCATGAAACCACGTCGTTGGAAGCTAAACCTTCCTGGCCGTGATTTCCGATTTGAACTAGAAGATCTTGTCCCTGCTCTGGCAGGTACTATCGGTATTATCGCAATGTACTCTGCGGTAATGATGTCATGGGCTGATGGCCTGACCCAAGCATGGGATCACATCAACCTGGGCAAAGAATTTGCAATCGAAGTTGCGCGTGTAGAGATGCTTATCCCGGCGCTGCTTTTCTGTATTTTGGCATCGGGTTTCATTAACCCTCGAGCCAACCTAGCGGGTAACCACGGTCCGATGATTCCATTGATCGGTACCATTGCCCTGGCTGGTGCACACCCACTCGCTCTTGCGCTACTTCTTGGTGTGTTCGGCTTGCTATTGAGCTACTTCAAAGGCGGCTCCAAACTGGTGAACCTCACCAGTGAAGGTGTAGCCGGTGGCTTGTTAATTTTCCTAGGCTTTACTGGCGCAATGAGCCAGATCAGCGACATTCAGGCGTGGGCAATCAGCCTAGAAAGCGCCGATGTGGCGAAAGGTAGCCTGGGTTATGTCGGTCTGGTTGTACTGGCGGTGAATATCGTACTGTACGCCCTGCTTGCTCGCGTAGGTAAGCGCTGGCTAGCCATCCCTGCGTGTGCGGTAACCGGTCTATTGACCGCGTTGGCACTGGGCGCAGGTTTCGACCTAACATTCACCACAGAAACAGGTCTACCAAACCTGAACCCTGTTTACTGGTGGGGCAGCACTGAGCACGGTTGGATGCTTGGCTTGCCAAACCTACAGCACTTTATTGCATCACTGCCGTTTGCAATTTTGGCTGTTGCAATGTGGTCGCCTGACTTCCTGGGTCACCGTATTTTCCAGGAACTGAACTATCCAAAACGCACTGACAACGTGCTGATGGATGTGGATGACACAATGACCATGTGTTCTATCCGCCAGATGGTGGGTACAGCGTGTGGTGGTGGTAACATCACGTCGTCTTGGGGTACTTACATGATCCCTGCGGCGATCGCGAAGCGCCCAATTCCAGGTGGTGCAATCCTACTGGGTTCATTGGTTATCTTTATCGCAATCCTTGGTTTCCCAATGGACGTTGCGGTATGGCCACCAGTAATGCGTATTGCCCTGCTGGTAGGTGTATTCCTGCCGCTACTTGAAGCGGGTGTGCAGATGGTGAAAGACACCAAAGATTCACAATCTGCAGGTATTTGTATCTTTGCATCAATGGTTGTAAACCCAGTATTGGCATGGGCACTGGCTATGCTACTGGACAACAACGGCCTGATTGGTGACAAAGAGCGTGCACAAAAACTGTCGTTCGTTGACCGTATTGTGATCCCAGGTTCTGTACTGGTGATCTGTTTGGTTGCGATGCTGGCAGTAGGTATGCTAGAAGAGCAATTCGGCATCCCAGCACTACTATAATTTGGTAAGGGCAGTGTACGCACTGCCCTTTCCTGCAAACAAAGCAGCACTAAAACGAATAATCTCATGTTCCAGTTGCTGACAGGACATTTGGTTATCCGTATTATTGTTACTTGAAGTGTACTGTCGCCCTCGGGCGGACTGGCTCAACAGTCAACGCAGTACGTGTTTTTTCTACTAAAAAGGTAGGTATGTCATGGCAGAGCAATTTGCTAAAGCGTGGGAAGGATTCGCAGCTGGCGAATGGCAGAACGAAGTAAACGTTCGCGACTTCATTCAGAAAAACTACACCCCTTACGAGGGTGATGGCACTTTCCTAGAAACTGAAGCGACTCCAGCAACAGCTGCGCTTTGGGACAAAGTGATGGAAGGCATCAAACAGGAAAACGCAACTCACGCTCCTGTTGATTTCGACACTGACGTTGTATCTACAATCACTGCTCATGATGCTGGTTACATCAACAAAGATCTTGAAACTATCGTAGGTCTTCAAACTGACGCTCCTCTTAAGCGCGCTTTGATCCCTAACGGTGGTATCCGTATGATCGAGGGTTCTTGCAAAGTTTACGGCCGTGAACTAGACCCAACAATCAAAAAAGTTTACTCAGAACTACGTAAGACGCACAACCAAGGCGTATTCGATATCTACACTCCAGATATCCTAGCATGTCGTAAGTCTGGCGTTCTGACTGGTCTTCCAGATGCATACGGCCGTGGTCGTATCATCGGTGACTACCGTCGTGTCGCTCTATACGGTATCGACTTCCTAATGAAGGACAAGCTTGCTCAGTTCACGTCTCTACAAGAGCGTTTTGAGAAAGGCGAAGACCTTCAGATGACTATGCAGCTTCGCGAAGAGATCTGCGAACAGCACCGTGCTCTAGGCCAAATCAAGCAAATGGCTGCGAAATACGGTTTCGACATCTCTAACCCTGCGACTAACGCACAAGAAGCAATCCAGTGGACTTACTTCGGCTACCTAGCGGCTGTTAAGTCTCAGAACGGTGCTGCAATGTCTCTAGGCCGTACTTCTACGTTCCTAGACGTGTTCATCGAGCGTGATATTGCAAACGGCGTTATCACTGAAGCTCAAGCACAGGAAATGATCGACCACTTCGTAATGAAACTACGTATGGTTCGTTTCCTACGTACACCTGAGTACGATGAGCTGTTCTCTGGTGACCCAATCTGGGCAACAGAATCAATGGGTGGTATGGGTCTTGACGGTCGTACACTAGTAACACGTACTAACTTCCGTTTCCTAAACAGCCTATACACTATGGGTCCTTCTCCAGAGCCAAACATCACTGTTCTTTGGTCTGAGCAGCTACCTGTAGGCTTCAAGAAGTTCTGTGCGAAGGTATCTATCGATACTTCTTCAATCCAGTACGAAAACGACGACCTAATGCGTCCAGACATGGACTCTGACGACTACGCAATCGCTTGTTGTGTATCTCCAATGGTTGTTGGTAAGCAAATGCAGTTCTTCGGTGCGCGTGCTAACCTTGCTAAGACTATGCTTTACGCAATCAACGGCGGTGTTGATGAGAAGCTGAAGATGCAGGTTGGTCCTAAGACTGAAGCTGTAACTAGCGAATACCTTGACTACGCTGACGTGATGGATCGCCTAGATCACTTCATGGACTGGCTAGCAACTCAGTACGTGACTGCGCTAAACGCAATCCACTACTCTCACGACAAGTACAGCTACGAAGCATCGCTAATGGCTCTACACGATCGTGACGTTAAGCGTACAATGGCTTGTGGTATCGCAGGTCTGTCTGTTGCAGCTGACTCACTGTCTGCAATCAAGTTCGCTAAAGTTAAACCAGTTCGTGACGAAGACGGCATCGCGATCGATTTCGAAATCGAAGGCGACTACCCTAAATTTGGTAACAACGATGCTCGCGTAGATGACATCGCTTGTGACCTAGTTGAGCGCTTCATGAACAAGATCCGTACTCACAAGATGTACCGTGATGCGATCCCAACTCAGTCTATCCTAACTATCACTTCAAACGTGGTATACGGTAAGAAGACAGGTAACACGCCAGACGGTCGTCGTGCAGGTGCGCCATTTGCACCAGGTGCAAACCCAATGCACGGTCGTGATGAGAAAGGTGCGGTAGCATCTCTAACATCTGTAGGTAAACTACCATTTGCTCACGCTAAAGATGGTATTTCTTACACCTTCTCTATCGTACCAAACGCACTAGGTAAAGATCTTGATACTCAAGAAACTAACCTTGCAGGCCTAATGGATGGTTACTTCCACCACGAAGCAGGTATCGAAGGCGGTCAGCACCTGAACGTAAACGTTCTAAACCGTGAAACGCTAGAAGATGCAGTTAAGCACCCAGAGAAATACCCACAGCTAACTATCCGTGTATCGGGCTACGCTGTGCGTTTCAACTCTCTAACTGCTGAACAGCAGAAAGACGTAATCGCACGTACTTTCACAGAATCTCTATAATCTGAGTTCTGCGCTTTGGGCGGCAATTTGTCGCCCAATCATAAAAAACCGGCATTTCGCCGGTTTTTTTATAACTAAAGCATGGTGTTAATGAATCTGATATTGAGTCATTTCCATCCATTATCTGCGCCCTTCATCAAACTCTTACCATTATCCTGTTTGATACATAAGCGATATATTGCAATCTCAATACCAGTTAACTAATATCCTTATCAATTCATTACGATCATACCTTATACTCCCGAGCGTTAAGGTGCATCGAAAGCCCATCCTCGCTGCCATGCTCGCGTCAGGATCACCGTTTATCATTTTTCTGTAGGACTCTGCTGTTCATGTTGCCCGCGCTGCATACTCGCTGCATCCGCCATTCCCTACCGTTGTGGCTGACTGTGGTTTCTCTGCCTGATCCTGCAGTCTGCGGAGGCGATGTTACGTGATGCGTTTTATTGTGATGCTGTGCCTGCTATTGCTAAGTTCCGTTACGCTTGCACAACCTCATTCATCACAAACCACCATTAAAATCGGTTATCCTGCTTTTGACTGGGCACCGTTTTCCTATGTCTCGGCAAATGGGCATGTTTCAGGGCTACTCCCCTCCATTGTTCATGAAATCGCGTTAAATGGGCATTTCAAAACTGAAACCCATATCTATCCGACATTTTCCGATGTACTGCGTGCCTTTGAGAAAAATGAGATCGACATTCTTGTTGGGGTGTCTTCCACCTTTGAGCGCCAGAAAACCATGGTGTTTAGTCAGCCATTGGCCAGCATTCCGATGGCTGCGATCACCCATGCCCCACCGATCAGCAGTATCCACCAATTAAATAATAAGCTGATTGCGCTGGAGCACGGCTTTGCGATCGGCGAACAACTGGGACACCTCTCCACCAAAAAAACGCAAATTGTGGCCTTCCCCACCAGTGAGCAAGCCCTCACCTCGGTGCAACACGGCACAACCGATGCGTATATTGGCAATGCCATTGCGCTCGATGAAATGCGTAACCATGCCAACGGCTCTCCCTCGTTACTGCTCAATCTTCTCCATGATGTCCCCTACGAACGTCTCTACATTGCCGGGCACAAACAACAAGGTGCCCTTATCGGCCGTATTAATCAGGCGTTGAGTAAAATCAGCCAGCCTGAGATGAATCAGATCTATAACACCTGGCTGTCTGCCAGCCAGCGTAAAATGCTGTCTCATCAAAGCCTTCTCAACCTCACTGAAGAAGAAGTGCAATGGTTGGCCCAGCACAACACGCTGAAAGTGGCCTACCACCCAAATGATTACCCGTACCAATTCACCGACAGCAACGGCCAGATGGCGGGGATGAGTGCAGACTTACTGCGTCTGCTGGCTCAGCAACTGAACATCACGCTGGTCACTGTTGGGATGAACAATTTAGATAGCATCATGGCTGATCTCGACAGCGGAAAAGTTGATGCCATTGCGGCGGTAACCTGTACGCCAGAGCGCCTGAAAAAACTGAACTGTACCCAGCCTTACAGCGAAGAAAAGTGGGTGATGCTCAGTGCGGTCACGCAAGAAAAGAATTACGTCGATAACCATAGCCATATTGGTGCTGTCAGTGGCCGCTTTGGTGAAGTCTTACTCAAACAGCTCTACCCCAACAACCCCATCACGCTCTACAACAGTAATGCTGCGCTACTACGGGCAACCCTGAACCATCAGGTTGAAATGGCTGTGATTTCCCTGTCCAGTGCCTCCCAGCTGTTGCAAGGGGAGTACCTGGGTAAGTTACGTGTGCAGATCTCGAAACTGGACAGTGAAGGCCGCCCGGTCGGCATTGCCGTGTCCCGCAACAACACTATCCTGCACGACATTCTGAATAAAACCATGGCGGCGACAGAGCCGAGCAAACTGGCAGACATCAAAAACGCCTGGCATACCGTGACACTCAACAGCGGCGTTTCCATCAGTAAATTGGTGTTCTGGGGCTTTGCCGGTTTTGGGCTGATCGCCCTGCTGACCCTGACCTTTTTGTACTGGACACAAAAGCTCAATAACGAAATCGCACAGCGTAAAGATGCCGAGCAAAAACTCACTTACCTGACCAATAACTTCGACGGTATTTTGCTCCAACACCGCCAGCGCAGTTTGGATCCGACCGATATTGAACTGTTGTTTGTCAGCGAAAAAATCATTGATTTGATTGGCATCTCAGCCGATGAACTGCGCGCACGCCCGCAGCGTATTATTGAACTGTTGCAGCAACGCAATGACAACGTCTGGCTGTTTGGCGAAATCAACCATGCTCTGAAACAAGGGCACTGGCAAACCGAACTGCAACTGCAATCGGTCAATGATCACGACCGCTGGGTCGAAATTCGCAGCCAGGTCGTGCCGGTTGAGCAAGGTTGGCAGTGGACCAGCATTCTGATTGACATCAGCAACATGAAAAAACAGCAATTTGAGCTGGAGCATGCCCGCGAAGAAGCGGAAAGTGCCACCGAAGCCAAATCGCGTTTTCTGGCGATGATGAGCCATGAGATCCGCACGCCGATCAGTGGTATCTCAAGCCTGCTAGAGCTGATGGCACCGTACACGCGCGATCATGCCGAGCTCAGCGGGATCCATAAACACTTGGATCAGTCCGCCAATAACCTGCTCAACATCGTGAACGATGTACTGGATTTTTCAAAAATCGAGGCGGGTAAACTCACCTTATCCCCGGCCCCGTGCGTGATGACAGACATGCTGCATACTCTGATGCAGCCGCATGTGATCCATGCCAAACAAAAAGGTCTGTGCTTTAAATTCTGGCAAGATCCCCAGTTAGCCCAGCAACTGTGGCTCGATGAACTGCGTCTCAAGCAAGTCCTGAACAACCTGCTTAATAACGCTACCAAGTTTACTGAGCACGGCACCATTAGCCTGTTGGTGGATGTCCTCGCCACGCAAGATAATCACCAGCAGTTGCGCTTTACCGTCAGCGATACCGGCATAGGGATCAGCGAGGCCGACGGGGCCAAACTGTTCCAACCTTTCCAACAAGTGGATGCCAGTACCGAACGCCGCTTCAGTGGCACCGGCTTGGGGTTATCGATCTGTCGTCAAATCGTTCAGCTGATGGGCGGTGAGATCAGCATGACCAGCAGCCCGAATCATGGCGCCATGTTCAGCTTTACCTTGCAAGCGGAATGCGTTCAGCCAAGGGCAACGCAGACTCTCGGTTTGCAGTGCGGGCTCGTCGATACCCCGCTACATGAAGACATTGCGCTGCCCCATTACCTGACCGACTGGGCCTGTCAGAGCATTTATCTGCAGCCGCTTAACACGTCGTCATTGATCGAAGAAGCCCGTTTACTGGCCTTGGATGTCATTCTGGTGACAGCCCGCTGGTGCCAGCAAATGCGCTTCACCGCCGAAGATGCGGCCTCTCTGGCGCCAACCCGAGTGATCACCCTGACCACTGATGCCATGTTAACACCAGAAGTCAGCGCAAATGGCTGGACGCTGTCCTACTCTCCGTTGCAGCCTCACCATTTACTGCATGCGCTGCAAACCGATGCGGCGGACTGGGCATTTACCCCGCAGGATCCCGAGCAGGCACACGCAGCGCCGATCAGCCGCGCCGATGCCATTTCGCGCCAGCAACTGATTCTGGTGGCCGAAGATCACCCGATTAACCAGCAGATCATTCGCCAGCAACTGCAGCGCCTTGGCTATTATGCCGACATCGTCGACAACGGCCGTTTGGCGCTGGATGCGTTAGCACAACAACACTATGCCTTGTTACTGACAGACTGCCACATGCCAGAGCTGGATGGCTATGGCCTGATCAAAGCCTTGCGTGCACGTGGCGATACCCTCCCGGTGATCGCGTTAACGGCCAACATCACGCAAAGTGCTGACGAACACCGTGAACGCCACGGATTCAATGAATTCTTATCAAAACCGGTGTCATTACCGACACTGGCGGCCACACTGGCGCACTGGATGCCACCGGCACACACCCTCGACATGACAGGTGATACGTATGCCATCGACGAAAGCGCTAGCACTGCGGATCACACGCTCGAGGATGCAGGCTATCATGCCGATGTGATCAGCACGGCGGCAATCCCGGCAGGCTCCATCTCTCTGCCACAAGGCCCGATCGATCTGTCATTACTGACCGCCATCTTTGGTGATGAAAGCATTTGCCTCGACTTTATGCAGCAATACCTCACCACGTGTGAGACCGACTTCCAAGCGCTGTCACAAGCGATGGCCAGCAATGACATCGCCGATGTCCAGCACATCGGCCACCGCATGAAAGGAGCTGCACTGATGATGGAATGTCAGGCTATCGCCGCCCTGTGCGAACAAATTGAAGAATCCGCCCTGAACGGGCATATCGAACACGCGCTTTTATCCCCGATTGAAGCGCTTATTCATGCCTTGCATGATCAAGTAGGACAACCGTCATGAAAATATTGCTGATCGAAGATCACCCCTTCCAGCAACAAGTGCTGACGAATCAAATAAAGCAAGCCGGTAATGGCGTGTATCAGGTTGTCTGCGCCGCCAGCGGCAAAGCGGCACTTGCCCTGATGGGCACCCATAAACCAGATTTATTGATCTGTGATCTCAACATGCCTGAAATGGACGGGGTGGCCTTCTTAAGCCATCTTGCTCAGCAGCAATATCAGGGAGGGATCATTATCTCCAGTGCGGCCACCCCCGCCGTCTTACGATCGGTCGGGAAAATGTGCGCCAATTACCAACTAGATTTGCTTGGCACCCTGAGTAAACCCACCACACTGGACAATTTACGCACCCTGCTGACCAAAGCAGAACAATTAAAACGTCAGGCCGCCCCCCGTCAGGTACTGGCCCCGCATCAGTTGAGTGAAGCCGATATTCTGCAAGCGCTGGAACACGGTTGGCTGATCCCGTATTACCAACCGATTGTCGATATTCAAACCAGCCAGTGGGACAGCTGTGAAGCCCTGATCCGCATGCAGCACCCGACACTTGGCCTGCTTACGCCGGTTCATTTCCTGCCTTTGCTCACCGCAATGGGCAAAGATGCCGAGCTGGCCATGTCGACCCTGCGCTACACCTTAGCTCACCTGCCCGCCTTACAAGGTCGCCGGGTTGCCATTAACATCACGCCGCAAACCTTAATTGCACAAGGCTTTGTCGACAACGTCATCGCGCTGCTGAAAGAGTACCCCAACATGAATCAGCTGATCTCATTTGAGATCACCGAATCCGATGCGCTGGAAAACGCCGACCAAGGCTTAGAAGCCGCCTCTCGTTTAGGGATCTATGGTTTCCGCCTGTCGATTGATGATTTTGGTACCGGGTATTCCTCACTCAAGCAGTTGGATTTGCTGCCGTTTGAATCGCTGAAAATTGATATGAGTTTCATTCAGGCGCTGCCGGTGAACCGCACTGCGCAAGCCATTGTCGAAGCCAGTTTGTTGTTGGCGAACCGCTTGTCACTCGACACCATTGCCGAAGGCATTGAAGAAGATCAGCAATGGCAACTGTTGCATCAAATGCAGTGCCAGAAAGCGCAAGGCTACTTCATTGGCAAACCGATGCCGATCCAACACCTGGTCGGCTGGCACCTGAACTGGCAAGCACAACAAGCGACGACACTGACGCCGATACCCATTTAACCGGGTCACTGTAACAGGGCGCTGTCACGGTCGCTCTGACAAGGCCCGCCTCCTCTCGCACAAGCAAAACAAGAAAACGGTGTCAGCCGCGCCTTCACTTGGCACCGTTTAACGCCCCCTTCAGACGCCGTCGCCATTCATTATTGTGCTTTTTTGCCCTAAGGGATGCTTGGCACAGTCAAGAATGCCGTTTTCAGGGAAATATCCCCACACTTAAAGTATGTTTATGACTACTTTAGCCCCGGCATTTGTAATAAAATAACAATCAAAACACGCCCCACGTGGAGAATTAAAGTAATGTCAGCAACCGGTCGAATTCACTCTTTTGAAACCTGCGGCACCGTCGATGGACCAGGTATCCGTTTCATCGTTTTTATGCAGGGCTGCTTGATGCGCTGCCAGTATTGTCACAACCGTGACACTTGGGATCTGCATGACGGCAAAGAAATCACTGTCGATGAGCTTATTAAAGAAGCCACTGCTTACCGCCATTTCATGAACGCGTCGGGTGGTGGTGTCACAGCCTCTGGCGGTGAAGCCATGATGCAACCGGAATTTGTGCGTGATTTCTTCCGCGCCGCGCAAGCGCAGGGCATCCATACCTGTCTGGATACCAACGGCTATATCCGTAAACACACTGACGTGGTGGATGAAGTGTTGGACGCTGCCGATCTTGTGATGCTGGATCTGAAGCAACTGGATGACAGTATTCACCAAAACCTTGTGGGCGTACCGAATAAACGCGTATTGGACTTTGCCCGTTACCTACACCAGCGTGGTCAGAAAACATGGATCCGCTACGTGGTTGTCCCTGGCTTTACCGATGACGAACGCTCCGCGCACCTATTGGGTGAGTTCATCAAAGACATGGACAACATTGAAAAAGTGGAATTGCTGCCTTACCACCAATTGGGTGAGCACAAGTGGGAAGCCATGGGCTTTGATTACCCACTGTCGGGTGTAAAACCGCCTTCAAAAGAAGTGATGGAAAATATTCAGAATATCATCAGCAGTTATACCGCTGCGAAAGTGATTTTCTAACGGCATACAGCCATAAAAAAGGAGAGCCTCGGCTCTCCTTTTTTGTTTCCAACACCCTGTTTTTCAGTGCTATCCCACCAATGTCATACTCAACGTAATGCATTTAACGTGGCATTGTCATTTTTAACCTATCAGAAACATAAGACATTTCACAACAAAGCATCAAAAAAACTGATTAGAAAAAATCCATATACCTTTGTCGCAATAGCTATGCACGGACAAAAAAGCCGCAAAAATGTAGTAAATTTACAAATAAATGCTAACGAATCGTGAAAATGTGGCAAATAAATAGAAATAAAGGCTGCCGAATAACGCATATATGCACTGAGTCTTCTATCATTTTCACTTTCACAGATCATCAATTAAACTGATGAGATTACATTTCCATTTTTTTATCTTTGATCATACGCATCGCTTCACGACGAATACAGTCGCGCAGTGGGTTATCAATGGAATCAGCCCGCCAGATAAAGGACAAGGTACGCTGCATGTTCAGTTCAGGGACATTCAACGCCACCAACTCCCCCAGCTCGATATGTTTCACCACATCCAAAAAAGGCAGACAACTCAGGTAAGGGCCATGGGTAACAAGCGATCTAAGCACTGGAATTTGTTCGTATTCACGCCATACATCAAGATCATCAATCACCCCATGCAACGCACTTTCAAAACTCTTACGGGTACCAGCCCCCTGTTCACGCAACACCCATTTGGCCTGCTCTAGCTGGGCAAAACTGACTCTATCTAGGTTGGCATACGGATGATGCTTAGAAGCAATAATCACCAGATGATCGTGACACCACACCTCTTGTTCCAGACGGCTATCATCACAACGCCCTTCAATGATCCCAAGGTCAGATTCAAAATTTCTAACCCTATCAATCACTTTCTGTGCATTTTTCACCGTTAACTGAATTCGCAATTCTGGGAAATCTTTATCAATAATACTGATAAGCTCTGGCAATAAGTGCTCAGCCGCCGTCTGGCTTGCTGCCACATTAATTTCGCCACTCACCAAATGCTGATCATAAAACCCTAATTCAATCTGCTGGGCATCAAAAATCAGTTGTTTCGCTCGCGGACGCAGCCAGGCGCCCCAATACGTCAGCGCCATTTGCTTACCCTGACGTTCAAATAACGGCCGTCCTAACAGCTTTTCGAGCTGAGACAGCGCCATACTCGCCGCTGACTGCGTTAATGCTAGGTTTTCCGCAGCCTTACTGACACTGCGGGTACTAGCAACCTCCTCAAAAACCGCCAGTTGCTTGAGCGAATAACGCATAAAAATACTCCCTTAATAACACGTATTGATGCTTCCCCCTCATTGTATCAAGTTAAGTGATGAGGGTTAAAAAATTAATCAATTTTACTCAATCGTTTGCTTGCCCCTATTCTGAAGGTGTTCACTCACTACAGCAAGGAGGAAACGTGACGCAATTCAACCCATTATGTTCAACCCAAGCCGGTAAGCGTATCGGCCAACGACAAGGAGGCTATTGCGATGGCCGCGGAAGCACCAACATCCGGTAGCAGTAATTTCACCCCAAAAGAAATGATGAAACAGGCCGAGTACTACGCCATCGGCAAAGCCTCGAAGCCAACACGCACAACCGTGGCGCTTGCCGTCACTGCCGGTGTCTTCATCGGTCTGGCGTTTGTGTTCTACATCACAGTCACCACCGGTAATACGGCGATGAACTGGGGGGTAAACCGCATGCTGGGTGGCTTGGCCTTCAGCTTGGGTCTGATCCTCGTGGTGATTTGCGGCGGTGAACTCTTCACCAGTACCGTGCTGTCATCCATTGCCCGTGCTAACCGCCATATCAGCACCGGTAAAATGTTAGCCACCTGGGGCAAGGTGTACGTCGGTAACTTCATCGGTGCGATGCTGTTGCTGACCTTGGTGACCATGGCCGGTTTGTACCAGCTTGACGGTGGCCAGTGGGGCCTGAATGCCTTGAACGTGGCGCAGCACAAACTGCACCACCAGCCAGCAGAAGCGTTTGCGCTGGGTGTGTTGTGTAACTTACTGGTGTGTTTAGCGGTATGGATGACCTTCTGCTCAACCAACATGCTGACCAAGATGGCAATGATGATTTTGCCCGTCGCAATGTTCGTGAGCACCGGTTTTGAACACAGCGTGGCCAACATGTTTATGGTACCGCTGGGGATCACGATTCAGCACATGGCACCAGAGAGCTTTTGGCTAAACCTGGGTGTGTCACCTGAACAGTATGCCGACCTCAATATTCACAACTTTATTTTCGCCAACCTTATTCCTGTGACACTGGGCAATATCGTCGGCGGCGGGGTACTGGTAGGACTCACGTACTGGGCGATTTTCAGCTCACCAAAGGAACAGCCGCAAGCGGCAACATTAATCACGCCTGATTTTTCACAGTCAAACGTATTAAAAATGGACATTACTATGATGAAAGACAACTTGCTCGTAAATGATCATATGCGCCCTGCGACCGTGACTTTACTGCCAACGATGCCTGTCGCAGAAGCTCTAGACATTCTTCTGAACGAAAACTTGTCTGGTGCACCGGTTCTGACCAGCGACCAGCGTCTGGTAGGTTTCTTCTCTGTCCATGATGTCTTGGTGGATCTGTGGTGTAAAGACTACATCCCAGAGGCGGAAGGCAAAGTACAAGACCTGATGAAACACGAGATTCAAACAGTGAGCCCGGATAACTCTATCCTAGAAATCGCTGAGTACATGAGCATTGATAAAAATGTTCTGTATCCCGTATCAAGCGGCGGTATTGCAACAACCATGACGACACTGTCTCTGAGTGAGCGTGCCCGTACCATGGTCGTGAACCGTCCACATATCTTCCCGGTAGTAAAGGATGACCACCTAGTCGGCATTATTACCCGCCAGGAGATTGTACAGGCACTGCGTCCTGTATATGGCAACATCGTGTCGGTAACTGAGATGACTGCAACCGAAGCGAAAGCTGAAATTGCCTAATCCGTTCGACTAAAAAATAATTCTCTAAGTCATAGCCTACCCAGTGCTCGGGTAGGCTATTTTTCTTTCTGCCTCAATGTATTACCCTCTCCCAGCTTGTACCGCATCAAATTAACCACAGTTATATCGGAAATTCTCTATTTATACGTGATAAAATTATGGTATAAAGCCAACGCAAACGTTTGCGCACCTGTTTTACCACGGTCCGTAAGCTATCTCCTGCCATCTATGCGAGGTTCTGGGCGCCCAATGAAAAGTGATATTGAAATTTGTCGTGAGACGCTACTCACCCCTATTGATCAGATCGCGCAGCATGCCGGTATTCATGCCGACGATCTAACCCCTCAAGGCACCCTGAAAGCCAAAGTTAAACCGTCTATCTTAAAGCGTCTGGCCGATCAGCCAGAAGGCAAACTGGTTGTGGTGACCGCCATTACCCCGACCCCGTTGGGCGAAGGTAAAACCGTGACCACCATTGGTCTGGCACAAGGTCTGGCTAAGCTGAACAAAAAAGTCATGGCCTGTATTCGCCAGCCTTCCATGGGGCCGGTATTTGGCGTGAAAGGCGGCGCAGCCGGTGGCGGCTATAGCCAAGTGGCACCGATGGAAAAACTGAACCTGCACCTGACCGGTGATATTCATGCCGTCACGGCGGCGCACAACTTGGCTGCCGCCGCTTTGGACGCCCGTCTGTACCACGAAGAGCGTTTGGGCTATGACGCCTTTAGCGTGCAAACCGGTATGCCTGCCCTTCGCATCGACATCAACCGTATCGTGTGGAAACGCGTGATGGATCATAACGATCGTGCCCTGCGCATGATCACCGTCGGCAAGAACGAGCCGGGCAAAAACATCAACGGTATTGAACGTGAAGACGGCTTTGATATCTCTGCGGCGTCTGAGCTGATGGCGATTCTGGCACTGGCGAAAGATTTGGCCGACATGCGTCAGCGCATTGGCCGCATCGTGCTGGCCTATAACCTGGACGGCGAGCCGGTCACGGCAGAAGATCTGCAAGTGGCGGGCGCGATGGCCGTGACCATGTGTGAGGCGATTGAACCGACTCTGATGCAAACACTGGAAGGTGTACCGACACTGATCCACGCTGGCCCGTTTGCCAATATCGCCCACGGTAATTCGTCCATCATTGCTGACCGCATCGCCCTGAAACTGAGTGAATTCACTATCACTGAAGGCGGTTTCGGCTCTGACATGGGCTTTGAAAAAGCCTGTAACATCAAAGCTCAGCAAGCCGGACGTGGCCCTGATTGTGCGGTTGTGGTCGCGACCCTGCGTGGTCTGAAAGCCAACTCAGGCCGTTACGATCTGCGCCCGGGTCAATCCCTGCCAGACAGCATTTTTGCGCCGGATGCCGATGCCCTGAACGACGGGTTTGCGAACCTTGCTTGGCACATCAACAATGCCGCCAAATACGGCGTACCTGTCGTCGTGGCGATTAACCGTTTCCCACAAGACACCGACGCCGAGCTGGCACAACTGAAAACCCTGATTGAACAAGCGACCTTCCCGACCCGCGTGGAAGTGGCAATCAGTGAAGCCTTTGGTAAAGGTGGCAACGGCGCATTAGAGCTGGCACAAGCGGTGATCAATGCCTGTGAACAACCGGCCCACTTCAAACCGTTGTACACGCTGGATCAAACGCTGGAAGAAAAACTGATGACCGTGGCGGAAGTCGGTTACGGTGCGTGCGGCATTGAACTGTCTGATCTGGCCAAACAGCAGCTGGCAGAACTCAAAGCCCACGGCCATGACAACTTGGCGATCTGTATGGCGAAAACGCCGATGTCGATCAGTCATGACCCGAGCCAGAAAGGCGCGCCAACCCAATTCACTGTGCCTGTGCGTGAGCTGAAACTGTGTGCCGGGGCGGGTTTTGTCTATGCGCTGTGTGGCAACGTGATGACCATGCCGGGTCTGCCAGAGAAACCGGCTTACCTGTCACTGGATATCGACAGCGACGGTAACATCATTGGGTTGAGCTAAACCTTTACCCACCATCTGCACATAAAAAAACGCCAGCAACGAGAGTTGCTGGCGTTTTTCTTTGTCTTTCTTTTACCGCTTCTTTATCGCAATGTTATCGTAATACCGATGGCATTCACCACCGGCACAGATAACATAGACTCAGCAGGCAAATTCAGACGCATTAAATCAGGCTGATAAAGATACCCGCAACCGCTGCGTTCAGCAGGTTGGCCAGAATCGCTGCCGTCAGGGTTTTCATACCCATGGTCGCGATGTCGTTACGGCGAGACGGTGCCATCACACCCATACTGCCCAACAAGATCGCAATTGAACCCAGGTTCGCAAAACCACACAGTGAGAACGCGATGATCGCTTCAACACGTGGCTCCAGTGCACCACTCGCAATCATTGGTGCCAACTGCGAGAACGCCACGAATTCGTTCACGGTTGTCTTGGTACCAAACAGGATCGCCATTTGCTGTGCAGCATCGAAGTCCCATACACCGGCAATGTAAGCCAATGGCAGGAACAGGTAACCGAAGATCATGTCCAGGCTCAGAGAAGGAATACCCACCCACTCACCGATACCAGATAGCATGCCGTTGATCAGCGCAATCAAACCCACGAACGCCAGTAGCATTGCACCAATGTTCATTGCCACCATCATACCCTGAGACGCACCTTGTGCTGCCGCATCGATCGCGTTAGCCGGTTTCTCTTCTTCACCCGCAGACGTGTCTTTCGTGTCATCCACTACTTCTGTTTCAGGAATGATCAGCTTCGCCATAAGAAGACCCGCCGGTGCTGCCATGAAAGACGCCGCCAACAAGTAATCCAGTGGAATACCCATCTGTGCGTAGCCGACCAGTACCGAACCCGCGACTGATGCCATGCCGCCTACCATTACCGCGAAGAACTGTGAACGGGTCATCGACTTCAGGTAAGGACGGATCGTCAGTGGCGCTTCAGAGATACCCAGGAAAATGTTTGCAGTTGCAGAGATAGATTCTGGACGGCTGGTACCCAGCGCGTAAGACAATGCACGACCCAGCGTGTTCACGATGAACTGCATGATGCCGAAGTAGTACAGTACAGAAACAAGGGCTGAGAAGAACACCACCACAGGCAGTACGCGCAACGCAAACACGAAGCCGCCGCCACCGAACAGGGCAAACATCTTGTCAGACACCAGACCACCAAACAGGAAGTCGATACCGTTATTACTGTAGTTAATCACGTCTTGTACGACGTTAGAGAAGCCGGTCAGCGCATCGCGTCCCATCGGGCTGTACAGCACGATAGAGGCAAAGGTAACCTGAATGGCTAGCGCGCCCAGAACAGTACGCCAGTTAATACGAGAACGCTGTTCAGACAGCAGGTAAGCAAGGCCGATCAGGATCAAAACACCGATCACACCGGATAACACGTGCATAGTTTACTCTTTAATACAAAGTGCTGTGCGTGCTCGTCAGTCACGAGACGCGCTCAACAATTCGGTCATACCGTCTGGCACCCAAGAGAAACCACGCAAACGTAAGGAGTGGTCTTTACGCGATTCAAAGTGCCAGGGATAGTGACCTGTGGTACACCTTTGCCAGCTCGAAGTAACCTTCTTGCCAGCACCAAATGCACTCGTTTTCCCTCTGCTTTGAATCCTTGCCATCCTGGCGGCGTTTTGCGTATTAATGTAGAAAACGGGGATTCCCACGCAATGTGCGAGTGGGCACGCCATAAGCGTGCGATAAAGCGGCGCAAGGGTAGGAATTTTCCCTGATAACTGCAAGGTTTTTTGCTAAAAAGATCTTCAAATAGGCATTAGGTGCACAGAACACCAACAATCACATCGCGATAAAATGCAGGTTTCCCGCCATTTACTTCATAAGATAGTCATTATCATGAAAACTTCGGACCCATTCTGGCTTGTACACCACCAGTAAAGTGATAGCCATCCCGTTGAGTAAGGCTTCAGGAAACAGTAACAGCGGCAGCAAAACCAAATAATTGTCGAGAATGTATCCCCAGCTAAACGCCCCCGACAGTCCCATCACCGCCGCCGTGGTTAACTGGTGCGCCGTCATGGTTAGCGCGCCATTGAAAAAAGCAGCGACAAACAGATAGATAAATAAATGATGCGGCAAATAGCGATACGTCAGCTGAAACACCGCAAAACTGCACCAAACCGGGATCACCACCGTTAACAAACCGTACAGCCCCATCGTTGACCACGGTAATAACCCCATCATGCCCATCAACAGTACAGGGACAGCTCCCATCCAGCAGGCAATCCGCCAGCCGTGGCACAACACCAGTACGGTCATCGCCAGAAAGTGCACCTGCAAACCGGCTTGTAACCCGGCCTCCAACTGCCAGAGCATGAACAGCACCACCACACTGGCCCACACCCAATGTTGATAGCTTTTGTCTTGCCGGAACTTGGGCCAGAAGGTCGAGCGGAACTCGCGGCAAACACTCCACGCTAAGACCCCTACCCAGCCTATCCATCCCATCCCTGTTGCCAGTTGCCATGTCGACATCATGCCTCCTTGCGTGCGTGTTTCTCTACCCCGTGAATCCGCCTGACTCAGCCGGCGTCAATAAACCATACTTAATGTGCTTCAATCACATCATCTTCGCGGTAAATGTGCCAAATCTCGGTAATAATTAATACCGTCAACCCTTAACTTCCTAAGCATAATCACGTGTTTGCGTAGACTTTATGAAATTGCAGATTTTTCGCAAAAAACTAAGGGCAAGCCGTTACCAGATCAATTTTTTTTGCGCCTAACCTGCTAATCTCAGTGTCAGCTCAATAGCAAATATTAAGGCCTATCATTATGGAAATGACCAACGCACAACGTCTGATTCTTTCAAACCAGTACTTCTTGATGGCTCAGATGGATCCTGAAAACGCAGAAAAATATAAACGCCTTCAAACCATTGTCGAGCGCGGCTACGGTCTGCAAATGCGCGCAATGAGTAAAGACTTTGGCGATCTGCCAGAGCAAGAATGCCGCCAGGTGATCGACTTCATGGAGATGTACCACGCGCTGCAGGAATCCCACAAAATGCTGTCTGAAGAAAACCAGAAGCACGTTGACGCACGCCGCCTGCAATTCCACGGCTTCGATGCAGCAACAGAAGCACAGCTGGTGCACTACGTGCGCTTCCTGACAGAAGAAGAAGGGCTGTACCCACAGTTCGAACGCTCTTCACACCACTTCAACAGCCAAGTGCCAATGCTGGCCAAATACCAGCGCATGCTACAGACCTGGCGTAACTGCCCACGTCAGTACCACCTGTCAGCGTCTGAAATCCAGCAGATCCAAAACGCCTAAGCGCGTCAATATTCCCTTACACAGCCGGCCACTTATGCCGGCTGTGTTTTTTCTTTCCTTTAAAACCATTCACTTATATCATTTCACGCCGCATAATAAGTGTGATCTTCATCCACCAAAGTGGTCAGCATGGGTCAATATCAACCCACCCATTCTTCAAGATCCAAAAAAATCGCTAACATACTAATAAATCAGCCCTATCAGGCTAACTTTCGCTACTCAGATCGCGTATTTACTAGTATATAGAACCCTCATTCCTGATTGGCTGTTATTGATATGACGAGATTGCTTTTGGCTGTTGTTTTGTTTTTCTCAGCATCCTGCTGGGCAAAACCGACCAATCAACTCGTTGTTCTGACTACTTTTCGTCTTGAAGCCATCAAGCCTATCTTAGAAGCCTTCAAGCAAGATCACCCGGAATTACAGTTCACCATTTTGCATCGCCGCGAAACCTCCGGCCTGCGTCTGCTCGAACAAGCCGATCATGATATCGATCTGGTGATCTCCTCTTCCCTGTCGCTGTTTTCGACCCTGAGTGAACAAAAACGCCTGCTGCCGCTCAATGAGCTGAACTACGACTCTGCCTTCCAGCAGCAACAATTCATGCAGCAGACCCTGAAAAACGTGGCTGTGTTTGGCTATTCCGGTTACGGCATCATGTGGAATCAGGATTACCTCACCATGCACAACCTGCCAGAACCTGACAGCTGGGAAAGCCTGACCGAACCGCAATACTTTCGCCACCTGGTGATGAGCAGCCCGGCGCGCTCCGGCACCACCCACATCATGGTAGAAAACATTCTGCAGCAGTACGGCTGGAAAAAAGGCTGGCAGATCATTTTGCAGATCGGCGGCAACTTGTCGTCGGTGTCTGCCCGCAGTTACGGCGTAAGCGACACCATCGCCCGGGGCTTGGCCGGCATCGGGCCGATCATCGACAGCTATGCCCATGCACGACAGAAAATTTTTCCGTTTATTGGCTTTAAATACCAAGCCAATAGCCCGCTGTTGCCAAGCTATGCTGCTGCCGTGGATAACATCAATCCGTCACCTTACAGTATCGCGTTTATTCAGTTTTTGCTGTCCGATGAAATGCAGCAAAACCTGTCCACCAGCGCCATGAACAAATATGCACTCAGTCAGGCCATGTCGCAGCCGTTTGAGGTGATCCCGATCAATCAGTACCTGATGCAAAAACGCGCGTCACTGGTGAAACAGCTGTTTGAGCAAACCATCAACCAACAATTGATCCGCCTGAATCAGGCTTGGCAGTTGATCCATGAGATCAAAAAACTGCCACACCTGTCACAGGCAGAACACCGCCAATTCAACTTGGCCCTCAAGTTAGCGTCAACGCCGCCGATATCAGAAGCCCAAGCCAAAGATCCGCTGCTGCTGGATGCCATCAGCATGACCCGCACCGACTTTGACACTATGAAATACACCAATCAGTGGCGACGCCTCATGTCAGAGCAATTGGATCAAGCGATTGCCATTTGTGAGCGCCTGCTCGATGCCCACGAACGCAGGAGGCGACCGTAATGCAAAAACGCAATACCATCGGTAATCGCCTGATCGCGTCGATTGCGTTCATGGCGTTTTTGACTATCAGCGTCAGTGTGATCGCTATCGTTAACTGGGAAAGTTTGGATGATCAAATCCAGACCATGGTGGGCAAGAACATGCCGACCCTGCGTGCCAGCTACCAATTGGAACGTAACACAGCGGGGTTACAGGCCGCCTTGCATCAACTCAGTAGCAACACCGATCCGGTGATGCACGCTGACTTGCGTCAGGACATCAATGAAAAGCTGGCCCAAATCAACACCTCGATTGAGCAAACGGCCCAGCTTCAGTACCACCCCGCCATCAAGAGCGAGTTGGATACCCTGAGCAGCAACATCAAGATGTACAGTGATCTGCTCTATCAGCGTAATACGCACCTGTTCGTGCTGGCGCAGACAGAAAATAACATCAAATGGCTGCATCAGGATTTGATTGATGAGCTGACGCCGATCCGCCAAGAAGTGGAATGGCAGCTTACCCGTATGCTGCCCAATGCGATCATCACCAGCACCGTCAATGAGGTGATGACCGAGTTTTCACTGTTGCAGGCCATCACGGTAAAAGAAAACGAACTGCACCAGTTGGTACAGGAAATTATCCGTCAGCGTAAAGATCGCGATATTCATAACGCCTTCTACTTCATCGGTTACAAAACCGAGGAAGTGAGCAAGATGAGCCAGAACCTGAGCCACTACTCGTCGACCAGCTCTTACCGTCAGCTGCTGCAAGAGCTGATCACCCTGGTCGAGCCCGGCGGCGTGCTGGAAGATCAACTGGTACTGGATAACGACCTGCGCCAGCGTATTACCCGTTATCAGGAAAAAATTCAGACTCAACTGGCCTATCAGGAATCCCTAATCCAGTCGATGGTGGAAGAAGAAGATGCTTCACTCAACGCGCTGAATGACAAAACCCGTGAGGCCATCATCATCAGTAACTTCATCCTGTTTGGCATGATGATCGTCACCCTGTTCCTGTCAGTGATGCTGTCAATTTATCTGGTCGGCCAGGGCATTGTGAAGCGTCTGAACATGCTGTCACAAGACTTGTATGCGGTGGCGAACAACCAGCACAACGCCACCATTCAGGTGACTGGTAACGATGAAATTGGCTTGCTCGGCGACAACCTGCGCCATTTCTGCCGCCAAATGCAGGAGATGCAGCAAAGTAACGCCCTGAACCTGATCAACAACACCCAGGCCAGTATCATCACCTGTGATTTGCACGGCAACATTGAGTCGGTCAACCCCAGCGCCCAAACCCTGTTTGATGGCGTGGATCGCCCGACCACCAAGTCGCTGTGGGAGTTGTTTAACGCCGCCATGCAACCCCGTTTGCAATCACTGTTTAGTGAGAACAGCCCGCTATTCCACCAGCGCGGCTGTAACCTGACCGTAAAACAGCAAACGCAGGACAACAACAATCTCTACTTGCGCCTGGACTTCCGCCTGTTCCAGCAAGGCACGCAAGATAAAGTCATCATCACCATGACGGACATCACCGAGCAGGAAAACGCCGCTCGTTGGCTGGAAAAAATGGTGCGTGAGAAGACCCACTCCCTGACTGGCCGTAACCGTCAGCTCAAGGCGGAAATTGAAGATCGTAAACGGGTGGAAGCAGATCTGCGCGCCACACAGGATGAACTGATCCAAGCGGCGAAAATGGCCATCGTGGGACAGACCATGACCTCGCTGGCGCACGAATTAAATCAGCCGTTATCGGCCATTTCTACCTATGTGTTTACCGCGAAAATGGCCTTGGACAGGCAGCGTCTGGAACAGCTGCCCGCCAGCCTGGATAAAATTGAAAACCTATCTTCCCGTATGGGACGGATCATTGCCAGCCTGAAGAGCTTCTCGAAAAAGCAATCGGCAGACAGCCCGCTCAAGCCGGTGAATATTCAGGATTCCTTGCTGCAGGCCATGATGATTGTCGAAAGCCGTGCCAAGGTACAGAAAACCACCATCACCAATCAGCTCACGTTGCCGATGCAATGCTATGCCGATCAGGTGCAGTTAGAGCAGGTGCTGGTGAACTTACTCGTGAACAGTTGCGATGCCGTTGCCGGCTGTGACCAACGCGAGATCACCATTGAATCACTTCACAGTGAGGCCGGTTGTTGCCGCCTGGCTGTAAGCGACAGCGGTCACGGATTTGCCGCTGAAATTATCGAAAAACTGTTTATCCCATTTACCACAACCAAAGAGGTGGGACTCGGCCTTGGCCTGAGTATCTGCCGATCCATTATGAATCGCCTGGACGGGGACATTTTCCTCGCCTCAAACCTTGATAGGGGCGCTATGGTCGTGTTGGAGTTGAAAAATTATGATAATGAATAACGATATTGAAGTCTTAATTATTGATGATGACCAGGATGTGCTGGAGTCTTATCAGCAGCTGCTTGAAATGTCAGGATACAAGGTACAAGCCATCACCGATCCAACATTGGCAACGTCACTGCTACACCGCAATTGGCCGGGCGTAGTCGTCACCGATATGTACATGCCGGGTCTGAGCGGCATGGAACTGCTGGAGCACATTCAAGGGCTGGATCCGGATCTGCCCGTGATCATGATCACCGGTCACGGCGACATTCCGATGGCCGTTGACGCAGTAAAACGCGGTGCTCTCGACTTCCTGCAAAAGCCGCTCCAGCCTAAAGAGCTGCTGGCGTTGCTGGATAAACACCTGCCGGTGCGTAAAGAGAAAATCGACATGCGTACGGCGATGAATCAATCGGCCAGCGAAGTATTACTGGGTGAAAGCCCGCTGATCGTGAAGATCCGCGAGAAAATCACCCAAATCGCCCTGACCACCAAGGATGTATTGGTCGAAGGCGAAAGCGGTACTGGTCGTCATACCGTGACGAAACTGCTGCACCAGCAAAGTACCCTGAACAAAGGGCCGTTTGTGGTGACACAAGGTAAATCCATTACCTGTACGGCGGATCTGCAACGCGCAATGATCTCTGCACGCAGCGGGACACTGAGCCTGAACCAGCCTCAGGAAATGCCGATTGAAACCCAGCAGTGGCTATGCCGCTTCCTGCTAGAGCAAGAGCGTCAGAACAAAAAAGAAGTCCGCGTACTGGCCATTACCGGCGCAAACCCGGAAGCTTTGGTGGAGCAAGAAACCCTGCTGCCAGAGCTGTTCTACTTCTTAAGCCAAGTGCGTTTCCAGATGCCACCTCTGCGTCAGCGCGTGTGTGACATTACGCCGCTATTTAAGTACTTCTTAAAGCAAAGCTGCCAGAAGCTGCATAAGAGCCTGCCGTCTATCGACAAAGCGTACATCAACACCCTCAACCGCCACGAGTGGACCGGTAACGTGCTGGAGCTGAAAAACGTCGCGGAACTGTATGCTATCGGTATCGTGAAGCTGACCGGACAAGATCGTACCAAGCCACTGGAGCACATGAGTAGCCCACTGGATGACTTGGTGGATAGTTACGAGAAACAAGTGATTGAAGATGCGCTGTACCTGTTCGCGGGCCGCATCAATGACGTGTCGAACTACTTGCAGATCCCACGTAAGAAACTGTACCTGCGCATGAAAAAGCACAGCTTGGACAAAGCAGAATACAAAGCGCGCGGCTAAGGCTTCTTATTTTCTCACCGCCCGCTCATGAACAACGCCAGCCGACATCGGCTGGCGTTGTTGTTTCAGGCCTCTCCTACCCGGGAAGGCGCAGGATCAATATTCGTAACGCAGACCCAGGAAGAAGTAATCATCATCCGCATCACCGCCGTATCCGCCGGATGTCCCATTGTCGCCGTCACGGAACACATAGCTGCCAAAGAAGGAAGAACGTAACGTCAACCGGTATTGCGCTTCCAGCGTGGTGTCTTTGAGTTCAAGCTCATCCCCGTCACTGTTTTCCAGCCAGCGATACCCTAAGCGCAGCACCCAGTTGTCATCCACATCGTATACCGCCGCAAATTCGGCCACTTCATCGGTGCTTTTCACGTTGTTACGCTTCACTTCGTCTTCCGAGTAAATCGCCCCGATTGTCAGATCGCCGATGTAGTAACTGCCACCGACACCCCATACGTAGTACTCCGCTTCCGACTCATTCTCGTCGTACTGATAAATCGCCACCGGCGCCAGCTTGCCCCCTTCGCCCAAATCAAAGGTATAGCGCAAGGCAATGTTATAACCGGTTTTCAAATCTGACGTGTTATTACCAATGATATAAGCGACCGACACATCGAGCAGTTCATAACTGTTCTGGTACTGCAAGGTGCCGTCCTGACGGAACACCTGCGTGGCGGTAGGATCCACGTCTGCTACCTGACGGGCGATCCCAATATCTGATGCGGCGAACACATCGACAATGTCAGTAAACATGATCAAACCGGATGCCACACGCCCCCCGGTGTAAGTCCCGTATTGTGCGGCATCGATCCCCGCCCACACATAACGAGCGGTCAATTCGTCTTCGTCATTGAGGTTATTGGCGTATTCTGCCGCCCCGACCTGATATTCCGCCCAGCCAATCACCGAGATAATATCATTCACGGTTTGGGAGCCGCCAAGGCCTAAACGGGCATCAAACTTTCCTTCCACATCCTCCGAACCTTTGTCCGTCACGTTAAACGCCAAACGGCCATACACATCGATGGTTGACCCATCCTCCCCTTGGTAAATCGTGCCTGCCTGCGCAAAACCTGCGACCAATAACGCCGGTAGTACCACTGCCTGTACTGCTTTTGTCATGCTCAACTCCTGTTGTACATTTTTATCCGCTTTCATGTTGTCCACTCACGGGTATTCAGAAAGCAATGCATCACCGATGACTCATGCAGTGAATTGTTTTAAGCCTGCTTATTGAGTCATGCGTGAATAAAAAGCATAGCGTAAGATCACAAAAGCGAAACATAATGCTTACATAGGCAAGTTAATGCTGGACTTTTTTAGCCGATGGAGAAGGGGTTTTTGTCCATCGTGATGGCCCTCAGCGGGGTATCTGTCTTGCAGGTCACAAAGGCGAGCGATTACAATACGGGTCATCTTATTTTTTCGGTGCTTTTTATGTCTTACCAATGCCCTCTCTGCCACCAACCACTGGCACAACACGCAACAAACTGGCGCTGTGCTAACAACCACCAGTTTGATCAGGCCAAAGAAGGGTATGTCAACCTGATGCCGGCACACCATAAAAGCTCGAAAAACCCGGGTGACAACAAAGAGATGATGCAGGCGCGTCGTCTGTTTTTGGAAGGCGGGCATTACGATGCGCTGCGTGCCACGGTGATTGATAAACTGCGCCAGTACCTGCCAGAAGATGCCCGCGAACTGCTGGATATCGGTTGTGGTGAAGGCTACTACACTGCCGCGTTTGCTAATGCACTGAAAGCTGACCATGCCGAGATGACCGTGCACGGTCTGGACATTTCAAAAGTGGCGGTACGCTATGCGGCCAAACGCTACCCACAGTGTGATTTCTGTGTCGCCTCCAGCCATCGTCTGCCGTTTGCCGAAGCTTCTCTGGATGGCATGGTGCGCATCTATGCCCCATGTAAAGCGGATGAACTGCAACGCACCCTGAAAACCGGGGCAATTTTGGTGGCTGTGACACCGGCACCGCGTCACCTGTATCAGCTAAAAGAAATGATTTACGACGATGTCCGTCTGCACGATGTACCAGTTGAAAACATTGAAGGGTTTGAACTGGTCGAAGACATGCAGTTGCACTACGACATGACACTGAACGGGGAAGAAGCCACAGCGCTGATGCAGATGACGCCGTTTGCCTGGAAAACCAGTGATGCCGTGTGGCAACAATTGGCCAATACCGAGCAACGCCACTGTGAAGCCGACTTTGCCATTCGCGTGTACCGCCGTTTAGCATAAGCCATACCTAACTAGGCATATCCAACGGGGTCAGTTTACCGAGACGGTACTGGCCCCGTTGTGTTAAGAACGCTTTATCGCTCGCGCCATTTTCATCGCCATACCGTTTCATCACTATACTTACGGTTTGCCCTCTGTGAGGAAGTACGATGGATCTCAAACGGTTAATTTGCGCCCTTGGCCTCACCGTGATAGTGAGTGGCTGTAGCCAGTCATCCTCCACTGCACCCGACTCACTCACCGCATCGGTTTTGCCAACCACCTTGTACGATTACACCTTGCATCCATCCATGACATCGACGACAGGCAAAAGCGAGAATAACGATACGCCACTGCCCACCTGGACACTGGCAGAATTGGTCGACACCCTTCAAGAGGCCGATGTGATCTTGATTGGCGAGTGGCACGGCCATCCGGCGACCCATCGCTTGCAAGCGGATCTGCTCGCTGCGCTGTATGCCAAGCGCCCTCACCTTACCCTCTCAATGGAACAATTCAGCCGCGATAAACAATATGTGCTGAATCAGTACCTCGCCGGAGAGATTGGCGAAGAAACGCTGATCCACCAAGCCAAGGCCTGGCCCAATTACCGCAGTGACTACCGCCCGCTGGTCGAGTTTGCCAAGCAACAGCAATTGACCGTGATTGCCGCTAATGCGCCACGCGCTATTGTCCGTTGTGTGGGGAAATTCGGCCCTGACTACCTGCACCGCCTGCCGCCCATTGAGCGCAGCTGGGTGGCCGACAGCTTGACGCTGGATAACGATGCCTATCAGCAAACCTTCCATGAACGCATGGGCGGTGGCATGCATGGCCACCATGGGGGAAATAATCACTTCTTTGCCGCGCAAACCACTTGGGATGACACCATGGCAGAGAGCATCGTGAAGCATTTGGCGCAATTTCCCCACCGCCAAGTCGTCCATACCGCTGGCCGCTTTCATGTGGCGCAAGGGCTGGGTTTAGCCTCAAGAATTGCGGCTCGTGCGCCGCAGTTAACGGTGGTGATGATCACGCCCATCACAGACCAAGACAGCCTGCCGGCCGATGCACCGGACTACCCGTTCACAGTACAAGCCTTACCGGCACGCTATGTCAGTGAAAAAGAAATGCAGCAGTCGATGCGAAAACGGTTTACGTCTGTCTCAATGGGGACTTGTCGGGAAGAGTAAGGGGTTTATGGGTAGTGAGGCGAGATGCGAAAAATACGTCTCAACGCGCGCTTTACCCAGCGCCAGATAGACAGAACCCCACCGGCGGCCAAGCTTGTGGGGTTCAAAGAGAGAGACAGCTACTATCTCCGAGTTGCATTATGACAACACCACCTGACTCTTGCCTGAATCGTTTAAAGGTATACTTCAGCCACCCCAAAAACTGTGATCATCACACGGTATTCGCGACAACGGCATTTTTGCAGTAACATACTCCCTATCCCGGCATGTTCTGGGTTCTTTTGGACTTTAGGAAGACGATGAAAAAGACATTTGCTTTAACTCACCCAAAAAAAGCAGTACCACGCGTTGTTGACGCTGTTAAATTCGAAGTAAAAAAATACTTGAAGCGTGAGCGCAACAAGAAGCTACCAGCGGGCGCTGATTTTTGGGATTTTGACTGTCGATTTGGCCATACTGAGCAGGAAGCAAAGGAAATCCACGTAAAGGAAATCAATAAGCGTATTGATGAAGTGGCAGCCCTAGAATTGACGTCTTTCTATCTGGAAATCCTGGCTAAACCAGCGGCACGCCAGAAGAAAGCACAGGCTGACGACGATTTCGATTTCGAGTAATCGCCCGTCACCCATAAAAAAGTAGCCCGATGGCTACTTTTTTTGTGCCCTTTTTCAGGCAAAGAGCAAACGTCACAGTGCATCAAGCACGGCGATCACCGCATGAAAGCCAGCGCCGCGTTAGAACCAGCGTTCCAACGCGCCTTTATCCAGCTGTTTGAATGCGCGATTTAAGATCTGCGCCAACTCCACATAGCGCGGACGCGCACGCAGTGGCTGCAACGCATACCCTTCCCGCGTGATCTTATCGTGAATTTCACGACACCAACTGGCCAGTGACGGCGGCAAATCCGTACGACTGCGTTTGCCCAGCCACCACAACCCCTGCAACGGCATGCTCAACGCAAACAGCGCGATACAAATAGCCTGTGGCAAGGCGTCATAATTATTAAAGGCCATCTGGCTCAGTACACTCAGTACTGCCACCGCTGGCATCACGCGCATCGCAAAGCGTGTCGCCTTGATGTAACGCTGTTCGGGAAACAACAGGGCCAACTCTTTGCGCATTGGCCAGATGGCCATGTAGTCCTGCCCGTGACGAAAAGACTGCCAAATTGAGATTTGTTGACTCATAACCCACCAAGTATCAAAAAGCACCAAGTATCAAAAAAATCAGTAAAAATTCAAAAGCAGCAATAACAAACTTGATTCAAATTAATTTTTTCTAAAAATCTTTTTGTTATATTGCGTAACAATCGCTATCCTAAGCACGCCTACATTTATTGTTGCCTGTAATCACCGTTCTGGCAACCGATGGCACCTTCATGGATGGCCCAAGATTCGGGTTTCTCAATCTTATCCCATATGGATGTAACACGAATTTGACCCGGGATAGACCGTGCTTTTGAAAAGTCGTCTATCCTATGGGTAATTTTTATTAGTTGAATATCAACTTTCAGACAGATTATAGGTAGTCACTCTCATGTCTAAGCTGGTTTTAGTTCTTAACTGCGGTAGCTCTTCTCTGAAGTTCGCTGTTGTTGACGCTGTTTCAGGTGATGAGCACCTGTCAGGTCTTGCAGAATGTCTGCACCTTCCAGAAGCTCGTATCAAGTGGAAACTTGATGGTAAGCACGAAGCACAACTAGGTGAAGGCGCAGCGCACGAAGAAGCACTAGCGTTTATGGTTGACACAATTCTTGCGTCTAAGCCAGAACTAGCTGAAAACCTAGCTGCTATCGGTCACCGTGTTGTACACGGCGGCGAGCAGTTCACTCAGTCTGCACTGATCACTGACGAAGTACTAAAAGGTATCGAAGACTGTGCAACTCTTGCACCGCTTCACAACCCTGCTCACATCATCGGTATCAAAGCTGCACAAACTGCGTTCCCAGCACTGAAAAACGTTGCTGTGTTCGATACTGCGTTCCACCAGACTATGCCTGAAGAAGCGTTCCTATACGCTCTTCCATACAACCTATACAAAGAGCACGGCATCCGTCGTTACGGCATGCACGGTACTTCTCACCTGTTCATCACTCGTGAGACTGCACAGATCCTTGGCAAGCCAGTTGAAGAACTAAACATCATCAACTGTCACCTAGGTAACGGTGCTTCTGTTTGTGCAATCAAGAACGGCCAGTCTGTAGACACGTCTATGGGTCTGACTCCTCTTGAAGGTCTAGTAATGGGTACACGTTGTGGTGACATCGATCCTGCGATCATCTTCCACCTACACGACAACCTAGGCTACTCTGTTGAGAAAATCAACAACATGCTAACTAAAGAGTCTGGCCTACAGGGTCTGACTGAAGTGACTTCTGACTGTCGTTTCGTTGAAGACAACTACGGCCAGAAAGAAGAAGCAACACGTGCAATGGACGTGTTCTGTCACCGTCTAGCTAAGTACGTTGCTGGTTACACTGCTTCTCTAGAAGGTCGTCTAGACGCAATCACTTTCACTGGCGGTATCGGTGAAAACTCTGCACCTATCCGTGAGATGGTTCTTAACCGTCTAGCTATCCTAGGTGTTGAAGTAGATAGCGAAGCTAACCTAAAAGCACGTTTCGGCGGCGAAGGTGTGATCACTACTGCAAACAGCCGTGTTCCTGCAATGGTTGTTTCTACTAACGAAGAACTAGTTATCGCAGAAGATACAGCGCGTCTAGCTGAAATCTAATCCTCGATAAGCGTTTTTCAACGGCTGGCCTCGGCCGGCCGTTTTTTCATGGTGGCGTTTATATCGCCCCCCTGATGACCCTATTTAGAGGTATTGTTCAAGCGTGGAGTCGCTCCTCGTTTCAACAATACTGTATGTTCAATAGTTGAGGAATCCACTGTGTCCCGTACTATTATGCTTGTTCCGGTTGGCGCCGGTGTTGGCCTAACCAGCGTTAGCCTAGGCGTACTTCGCGCTATGGAACGCAAAGGCGTTCGCGTTTCTTTCTTCAAGCCTATCGCTCAGCCACGTCACGGCGGCGATCAGCCTGACCTGACCACTACTATCATCACTGCTAACAGTGACATGAAAGTAGCAGAACCTTTCTCAATGGCATGTGCTGAAGAGCTTATCCGTAACGATAAGAGCGATGTACTACTAGAAGACATCGTTGCACGCTTCAAAGCGTCTACAGCGAACGCTGAAGTAGCCCTTATCGAAGGTCTAGTTCCTACGCGTAAGCACCCGTTTGCTAACCAGATCAACTACGAAATCGCGAAGACGCTAGACGCTGAAATCGTGTTCGTTGTCTCTCCTGGTACAGACAACCCAGCACAGCTTAAAGAGCGCATCGAAGTAGCATGTTCTAACTTCGGCGGCATCAAGAACAAGCAAATCTCTGGCGTTATCGTTAACAAACTAAACGCACCTGTAGATGCTGAAGGCCGTACTCGTCCTGACCTGTCTGAAATCTTTGATGATGCAGAAGCAACTGTTCCTTCTCACGTTGAAGTGATGCAGGTATTCAACTCTAGCCCAATCCGTGTACTTGGTTGTGCACCTTGGAGCGCAGAGCTGATCGCAACACGTGCAACAGACATTGCTAAGCACCTGAACGCTGAAGTACTGAACGAAGGCGAAATGGCGACACGTCGCATTAAGAGCATCACGTTCTGTGCACGTTCTATCCCACACATGGTTGAGCACTTCCGTCCAGGTTCACTACTTGTGACTTCTGCTGACCGTCCAGACGTTATCGTTGCAGCATGTCTTGCAGCAATGAACGGCGTTGAAATCGGTGCCCTACTGCTAACTGGCGGCTACGAGCTACCAAAAGCGGTAATGGATCTGTGTGATCGCGCATTCGAAACAGGCCTACCTGTAATGACGGCTCCAGGTAACACTTGGCAGACTTCTCTGAACCTTCAGAGCTTCAGCCTAGAAGTACCAGCAGACGACAAAGAACGCGTTGAAATGGTTAACGAGTACATGGCTAGCCACATCGATGGCCAGTGGATTGAATCGCTAACTGAAGGTTCAACCAAAGAGCGTCGTCTAAGCCCACCTGCATTCCGTTACGAGCTAACTGAACTTGCACGTAAAGCGGCTAAGCGTATCGTTCTTCCTGAAGGTGACGAACCACGTACTGTTAAAGCTGCAGCTATCTGTGCTGAACGCGGTATCGCTGAGTGTGTGCTTCTGGGTAACCCAGACGAAATCCGTCGTGTTGCTGAGCAGCAGGGCGTTACACTAGGCGCTGGCGTAACAATCATCAACTCTGATGAAGTACGTGAAAACTACGTTGCTCGCCTTGTTGAGCTACGTGGCGCGAAAGGCATGACTGACGTTGTTGCACGTGAAAAACTACAAGACTCTGTTTTCCTAGGCACAATGATGCTAGAAAACGACGAAGTAGACGGCCTGGTTTCAGGTGCGGTTCACACAACAGCGAACACTATCGTTCCTCCGTTCCAGATCATCAAGACTGCACCTGATGCGTCTATCGTATCGTCTGTATTCTTCATGCTGCTACCTGACCAAGTATTGGTTTACGGTGACTGTGCGATCAACCCAGATCCAACAGCTGAGCAGCTTGCAGAAATCGCTATCCAGTCTGCTGACTCTGCAAAAGCGTTCGGTATCGAACCACGCGTTGCTATGATCTCTTACTCTACCGGTGAATCTGGTAAGGGTGCAGACGTAGATAAAGTACGTGAAGCAACTAAGCTTGCTCAAGAGAAGCGTCCAGATCTAGTGATCGACGGTCCTCTACAGTACGACGCCGCTATCATGGAAAACGTTGCTGCTTCTAAAGCACCTAACTCTCCAGTAGCAGGTAAAGCAACTGTATTCGTATTCCCTGACCTAAACACAGGTAACACGACGTACAAAGCGGTACAGCGTTCTGCTGATCTTGTTTCTATCGGTCCAATGCTTCAGGGCATGCGTAAGCCGGTGAACGACCTTTCTCGTGGCGCACTAGTAGACGACATCGTTTACACTGTTGCACTGACTGCGATTCAGGCAAAACAAGCGGAAGAAGCGAACAAGTAATCTCGATTACTGAACCGTGAATCCTAAAAGCGCCCTCACCCCGTGTGAGGGCGCTTTTTTATTAAATGTACAAAATTGCATATACTACAGAGTTCTTATTCATGATTAGCAAAGGATGTGGTAATGCATGACAAACAGTATTTACTAATTCGTAGCCCTAAAGCACTTATAAAAGAATCAACCGTTGGTTACGGTTGGTCTAAAGTCAACTTCTCAGAGTACACAACCGCAAGTGCACTACTCAAACATGGCTTCTCCGAAAAAAACATCAACATTGGGAAAAAACGCAAACAAATAACGCGATACTTCAATATCAAACAAGACGATCTGCTTGTCATTCCCACGACCAAAGCCATTATTCTCGCGATCGCTAGTGGAAATAAATCCTTTCTTGCGACACCATTGCAACCCAACACCCATAATCGCATTCATGTAGACTACATAACGACTGACGGAGAAATCGTATACATTCCTCGATCCAATCTATCTAATGCATTACAAAAAAGGTTACGAGTACGAACAGCTATTGTCGATCTCAGTGATTTTGCAGACGAACTTAACGAACACTGCCAAGCTCTGAGTAACGGCACACTACTCACTTGGAATGATAAAGTTATCTCCCTACAGACTGATGCTGAAAATCACTTTAAGAAAACACTCCTGAATCGATTACAGAAAGGAACTGACACCGCTATTATCTCCGGTGGCGAAGGTTTAGAAAAATTGATCGCTAAAATTCTTAATATCAATGGGTATGAAGCTGTTATTCCAGCAAAAAATCAATTTCAGGGGATTACTGACGCTGACATCCTTGCAGAAAGGCATAATGAACTGACTGGAGACCGCGAACAATTAATCATTCAAGTCAAACATCATAAAGGACAAACCAGTGACAAAGGTGTCAGACAACTTATCGATTACCCTACCAACAACGATGATTATCGCTTCCATCGTAAATTGTTAATCACAACAGGTAGTCTCAGTGAAGAGGTTCAATCCCTTGCTGAACAACATGATATTGCCACATTAGATGGAGAGGAGTTCATCGAGTGGTTATACGACAATATTTCTCTACTCGATAAATCAACGCTTTCTATGCTAGGAGTCTTTATTGGACCAAGTCTTATTTGATACCAATACAGCGCCCTCACCCCGTGTGAGGGCGCTTTTTTATTCCTCTTTTTTTATCACCCTATGTACAAAAATGACGCGTAAATTACGCGCCAGTGTACAAAATTCATGCAACCATGCCGTTCTTGCATGAAAATTTGTTGCAGCGCGCTCAAGCACACTTCTGACCCCCCTCACAGTTCCCAATCATTTATTTTGCAAAAACGTTAAGCAATTGTATTTGTTGAACTACACCGTCAATTTCCCAGCATAAAACACTGTATAACCAAGAATTAATTGATTTACCTATTTCACACTTTTTGTTTTTTATCTTTTTCCAGGAGGGAAATCATGTTTTGGATCCATCTGTTAATGCTGCTAACGGTCATTTTGATCGGTATTCGGTATGGCGGTATCGCCTTTGGCCTGCTTGGTGGCCTTGGCGTGTCAGTCATGACATTTGTGTTTGAGATTGCACCAGGGAAACCGCCCGTTGGCGTTATGCTTATCATTTTGGCGGTGGTCGCAGCGTCTGCCACGCTGGAAGCGACGGGCGGCCTGAAACTGATGGTGAAATACGCCGAGCGTTTGCTGCGTAAACACCCTGAACACGTGGTGTTTTTAGGCCCGCTGTGTACGTACACCCTGACCGTGCTGGTGGGTACCGGTCACTCTGTTTACCCGCTATTGCCGGTGATTTACGATGTGGCGTACAAAAAAGGCATCCGTCCTGAACGCCCAATGGCGATGGCGACAGTCGCTTCGCAAATGGGTATCACCGCCAGCCCGATTGCCGCAGCAGCCGCTGTGGTAATGGCGACTGCCATGAGCAATAACATCGATATCAACCTGATTGACGTGTTAATCGTGACGATTCCAGCCACCTTGGGCGGCTTGTTGGTTGGCTGTCTGTGGAGTTTGAAACGCGGTAAAGATCTGGATAAAGATCCTGAGTTCCAAGCGCGTCTGCAAGATGAAACCTTCCGCAACAGCCTGATTGACGCCGAGCAAGAAACCTCTGCTGAAGAAGAAGCGGCACAACAGCGTACCGCCACCAAAGGTTTGGCGGTGTTCTTGATGGGTATTCTGGCCGTTATCATCATCGCCCTGTTCAGCAAAGAGCTGCTGCCAAAAGGCGTGGGCATGTCGGTGGCAATTCAGTTCTTGATGTTGTCTGTGGGTGCAGTGATCCTGTTGGCAACCAACATCTCGCCGAAGAAAATCGTGAGCAGCAACGTGTTTACTGCCGGTATGAGCGCGGTGATCACCATCTTTGGTATTGCATGGCTGAGTGACACCATCATTGGTCACCACAAACCGTACCTGGTAGAGCTGGTAAGCGGCATGGTGAACATCTACCCATGGTCATTTGCGTTTGCCATGTTCTTTGTGTCTGTGTTCCTGAAGAGTCAGGCGGCAGTGCTGACCATCATGTTGCCACTGGGCTTTGCTCTGGGCATTGATCCGGCGGTACTGATCGGTGTGATCCCAGCATGTTACGCGTACTTCTTCTTCCCGTTCTACCCAAGTGATCTGGCGGCGATCAGCTTTGACCGCTCCGGCACCACGGCGATCGGTAAGTATGTACTGAACCACAGCTTCATGATCCCGGGCTTCATCGGCGTGGGCGTAGCAACCGTACTGGGCTACACCATTTCAATGATGGTGAACTAACCCCTCTCTCGGACTGCGTCGCCCTGGCGCAGTCCTCTCGCACCTCGCACCTCGCACCTCGCATCTCGCACCTCGCATCTCGCACCTCGCATCTCGCATCTCGCATCTCGCATCTCGCACCTCGCATCTCGCATCTTGTAGTGGTACATTGAATTTGGCCACCTGATAAGAGGTGATATGATCACCTCGCATTACTACAGGTGAAAAAATGATAAACAATTCACGACGCCGCTTTAGCGCCGAGTTCAAACTAGAAGCTGTTCAGATGGTTATTACTCAAGGGCGATCAATTGCTGATGTTGCAGAAGCCTTTGGGATTGGCTTTTCCACTCTTGGTAAGTGGGTTCGTCAGGTTCAACTCGAGCATGATGGGAAACCCGTTCAAGCTCACCCCATCACTGATGAGCAAAGAGAGATAGCCAGACTCAAAAAGGAAATCGAACAGCTCAAGATGGACAAGGAAGTACTAAAAAAGGCTACCGCTCTCTTGATGTCCGACTCCCTGAACAATTCTCGTTAATCGAGAAACTCAAGCAGAGCTATGCGGTGAGCTATCTATGCCGCCTTTTCAGAGTTCATCGCAGTAGCTACAGAAGTTGGGCTAACCGAGATACTGCGATCAAGCCTGAACAACTGAAATTGGAATGCGAGATCAAGTCGATCTATCGTGAAAGTAACCAATCCGCTGGAGCTCGAACGATTGCTCAAATCGCAACGAATCGAGGGCACAAGCTTAGTCGCTATCTCGCTGGTAAGTACATGAAGGCGCTTGGTTTAGTAAGCTGTCAGCTTCCTAAGCATCGCTACAAAACGGCAAACAAGGAACGTCCTGATATTCCTAACTTGCTTGATCGCCAGTTTGCGGTGACGGAGCCGAATCAGGTTTGGTGTGGTGATGTTACCTACGTTTGGACCGGTTCTCGTTGGGCTTATTTAGCGGTTGTTTTGGACTTATTTGCCAGAAAACCGGTTGGTTGGGCCATGTCACTATCACCGGATAGTCGGCTAACGAGTAAAGCTCTAATGATGGCATATGAGAGTCGAGGCAGACCGGAAGGAATCATGTTTCATTCTGATCAGGGCTGCCATTATACAAGCCTACAATTTAGACAGTGCCTTTGGCGATGCCAGATGACCCAGAGTATGAGTCGTAGGGGGAATTGTTGGGACAATAGTCCAATGGAAAGATTCTTCAGATCATTGAAGTCAGAATGGGTCCCGGCAACAGGCTACAGTTGTTTGCAACAAGCAAAGCAGTTGATTATCGATTACATAATTGGCTATTACAGTGATACCAGACCACATGACTACAATGGTGGATTGACGCCAAATGAGTCAGAACGGTTATTCTGGAATTGCTCTAAAACAGTGGCCAATTTTCGTTGACCACTACATCTCGCATCTCGCATCTCGCACCTCGCACCTCGCA